>JBIIZX010000401.1:0-3701 GCA_044346055.1 Burkholderiaceae bacterium
GATCAACGACTCGTAATCGACTCGCAATGGACCTGCAATGAGCAAAAGAGGCATCGAGACACTGGTCGGTCTGTTCGTCCTGCTGGGCTTTCTGGCCATGGCCTTTTTGGCCCTGCAGGCAGCCAACCTGGCGAGCGTGACGCGCACCGATACCTACACCGTGACCGCGCGCTTCGACAACATCGGCGGGCTGAAGAATCGTTCTCCAGTGCGCAGCGCTGGCGTCACTGTGGGCCGGGTGCACGCCATCACGCTGGATCGGCAGACGTTTCAGGGTGTGGTGACGATGGAAATCGAGCGGCGATACAGCTTTCCCAAGGATTCTTCGGCGGCCATCCTGACCGCGGGCCTGTTGGGAGACCAGTACGTAGGCATCAATCCGGGCGGCGATGACAAGGATCTCGCCGACAATGACACCATCAAGATCACGCAGTCGGCCGTGGTGCTGGAAAACCTGATCAGCCGGTTCCTGTTCAGCCGCGCCGCCGAGAGCGGCACTGACGTGCAGAAGTAGAAACGCAACGATGCCCACCATCTTGCTCCGATTGCTTACTGCGCTCGCCATCAGCGCAGCACTCGGTGCATGCGCGACCGTGCCACCCAATGCCGGCAAGAATCCGGCGGACCCGTGGGAGCGCTACAACCGTCACGTCAGCGAGTTCAACGACCAACTGGATGCCACCGTGCTGCGGCCGGTGGCCAAGGCCTACGCCACCGTGGTGCCGACACCCTTGCGCGACTGCGTCACGAATTTCTTCACGAACGTGGCGGATGTACCGAGCTCCTTGAACAACGTCCTGCAGGCCAAGCCAACTGAAGCCGCCACCGACCTGTGCCGAGTGGCCATCAACACCACCATTGGCCTGCTCGGCTGCTTTGATGTCGCCAGCCGGATGGGCTTGCAGCGCACCGACGAGGACTTTGGCCAGACACTGGGCTACTGGGGCGCCGGGCCCGGTCCGTTCTTGGTCTGGCCCTTGCTGGGGCCGAGCACGGTACGCGACAGCGTCGGCCGGGTGGCGGGGTTTTATACGAATCCGATCAACTACATCCCTGATGTGGCTACCCGCAACATCCTGTGGGGCACGGGTCTCATCGATACCCGCGCCAACTTGCTGTCGCTGGACCGGCTACTGGACGGCGCGCTCGACCGCTACCAGTTCATCCGCGATGCCTACCTGCAACGTCGCCGCAACCAGGTCTATGACGGCAACCCGCCGCGGGTGAAGGACGAAGAGGACGAGTAGGTCTTGTAGGACGAGTAGGTCGAGCGGGACCGGTACGAGGAGCGGGGTGATTGGTGCAGGACGATCGGCCCGCGTCGCGAGATTGTTCCTCTGCCTCGGTCCGCTATCCCATGGGCTCAACCGATCAACCGTTGGTCCGGTTGGTACGTTGCAGGTACAGTCGGCCTTGAAACAGGGTGAAACAGCAGCGGGTGAACCGCTTGCTTGCATGTCGGTCTGACTTGCTCCCATCGCTTTGAATGCTCCTGACCATGATTGAGGCCTCAATGAAGATGATCACTGCCCGTCGCCCGCTGGCGGGCTCCATGAGCCTGCTGGGCTTGCTGGCGGCGGCCTGTGCACTGCTTCTACCCGCTGTTGCAACCCAGGCGCAGCCCAACGCCAGCACGCCGCCCGATGCGCTGGTGCGCTTGCTGTCCAACGATGTGCTCGATGCCATCAAGGCAGACAAGACGCTGCAGACGGGCGACGTCGCTCGGTTAAACAAGCTGATCGACGAGAAGATCCTGCCCTACGTGAACTTCGAAAAAATGACCCAGCTTGCGGTCGGCCGCGGCTGGCGCCAGGCCACGCCGGAGCAGCGGCAGGCCCTGACTGTCGAGTTCCGCCAATTGCTGGTGCGCACCTACGCCGGTGCGGTGAGTCAGATCACCGACCACAAGGTCGAGATGAAGCCGTTCCGCGCGCAGCCCACCGAGACCGATGTGCTGGTGCGCACGGCCGTGGTGCCCTCGCGTGGCGAAGCCATCCAGCTCGACTATCGGGTCGAAAAGGGCGACGCCGGCTGGAAGATCTATGACGTGAACGTGGCTGGCGTCTGGCTCGTGGAAAACTATCGCTCCAGTTTTTCGAGCGAGATCAACCAGGGCGGCATCGACGGCCTCATCAAGTCGCTCACCGAGCGCAATCGCGCGCTTGCCGGTAAGAAGTAGGCGCCGCGCAGCCGGGTCAACATGAAGATCGAATCTGCCTCGTTCACCAATGCTAATGCCGCCGAGCTCGCCGAGCAGGGCTGCGCGGCGCTGCGCGCGGGCGAGACGGAGTTCGATCTGTCGGCGGTCAAGGAAGTCGACTCGGCCACCGTGGCCACACTGCTCGCCTGGCGCCGCACCGCGCAGCAACTCGGCGTCAAACTCAAGCTCATTGGCGTGCCGGCGCCGGTGGCGAGCCTCGCCACGCTCTACGGCGTGGACGGGCTGCTGGGCACGCCGCACCAGGAAAGCATCGCCGGTCACGTCGAGCATGGCGAACACAGCCATCCGCATCCTGACCGTTCGGGGTAGCGCCGGCCGTCTCCCGTAAAATTAGTCTCTGCCGCCGGCCGCCCCGAGGACACCAGTCCGGGCGGCCGTGCTCTTTTTTGCACTTCCCTCACTCGCCGATCACGCTTTGAATACGCTTTGAACGCCGTTTCGACCCCTGTCGCCGCCATCGAAGCCATTGACGTAGTCAAGCACTACGCTGGCCGGCGTGCGCCCGTGACGGCGCTGGCCGGTGTGTCGCTGCGCATCGAGCAGGGTGAATTCTTCGGCTTGCTCGGCCCCAATGGCGCCGGCAAGACCACGCTGATCTCGATCATTGCGGGTCTTGCGCGCGCCAGCAGCGGGCGCGTGCGTGTGATGGGCCACGATGTCGCCAGCGACTACCGCGCGGCCCGCCTGGCGCTTGGCGTGGTGCCGCAGGAACTCGTGTTCGATCCGTTTTTCAGCGTGCGCGAGACCTTGCGCATCCAGTCCGGCTACTTTGGCCTGAAGCGCAACGACGCCTGGATCGACGAGGTCATGGCGCATCTTGATCTGACCTCGAAGGCGGATGCCAATATGCGCTCGCTCTCGGGCGGCATGAAGCGGCGCGTGCTGGTGGCGCAGGCGCTGGTGCATCGGCCGCCGGTGATCGTGCTCGATGAGCCCACTGCTGGAGTCGACGTGGAGCTGCGCCAGGGGCTGTGGCAGTTCGTGCGCCGGCTCAATCGCGAGGGCCACACGATCGTGCTCACGACGCACTATCTTGAAGAAGCGCAGGAGCTGTGCGGGCGGATTGGCATGCTGCGCGCGGGCCGGCTGATCGCGCTCGAGCAGACCCAGGTGCTGCTGCGGCGGCTGGCCGGTTTGCAGGTGCGCCTGCGCCTACAGGGTGAACTGCCGGCCACGTTGCGCCCACAGGTGATCGAGGTGCAGGGGTCGATGGTGGTGCTGCGGCTGGCGCAACCGGCCGAGGTGGAACAGGTGCTGGCGACCTGTCGCGCCGCGGGGGTGGCAATCGAGGAGATCGAGGTCGGCCACGCGGACCTGGAGGACGTGTTCCTGCAGATGATGAGCGACTCTCGCACAAGCACCGCGGACTCGCCGACGGCGGAGGTGGCGTGAGCTCGACGCCTGTCAACAACACGACGGAAGTTCCGGAGCAGGTGATGCAGCAGATCGTGGTTGCGCACCCCGCCGCCGTGGCACAGGT
>JBIIZX010000402.1:0-3700 GCA_044346055.1 Burkholderiaceae bacterium
CAGTCCCAGTACCGCGAGCGATGAGATCACCACGGTGCGCGTGGTGGCCTGCGCCACACCCTCCGGCGTGGCTTGCGACTCGTAACCCTGGTACAGGGCAACGAACGTGCATGCCAGCCCGAAGGTCAGGCTCTTGATGATGCCGTTGCCGACATCGGACCACACATCGACCCCGCTTTGCATCTGCGCCCAAAAGGCGCCCGAGTCGATGCCGATGAGACCCACGCCCACCAGATAGCCGCCGATCACACCGACCGCCGAGAACATCGCCGCCAGCAGCGGCATGGCGATGATGCCGGCAATGAAGCGGGGCGCGAGTACGCGGGCACGGGGGTCCACGGCCATCATTTCCATCGCTGCCAGTTGCTCACCGGCCTTCATCAGGCCGATCTCGGCAGTCAGCGAGGTGCCGGCGCGCCCCGCAAACAGCAGCGCGGTCACCACCGGACCCAGTTCCCGCACCAGCGAGAGCGTCACCAGCAGTCCGAGGCTCTCAGTGGCGCCGTAGCGCGCCAGGGTGTAATAGCCCTGCAGGCCCAGCACGAAGCCCACCGCCAGGCCCGAGGCCACGATGATGACCATCGAGTAGACGCCGACCTTGTGGATCTGCGCAAGCACCAGGTGAAAGCGGCCGAGCGCCGTTGGCACGTGGCGCAGCAACTCGACAAGGAACACAGCGCTGTGGCCAAGCCCGCTCAGCACCTGCAGCGTGCCGGCACCGAGCCGGGCAATGCTGTCGAGCGCGCGCTGCACCAGGCCGGGCGTCTGCGGTTGCGCACTCATTGCTTGCGCTCCCCATTGGCGACAGAGGTCAGGCCAAGTTCTTCTTCCAGCGGACGACTGGGGTAGTGAAAGCGCACCGGGCCATCGGGTGCGCCATCGATGAACTGCCGCACCTCCGGATGCTCGGAGGCCTGCAGTTCCTTGGGCGTGCCATGCGCGACCACCCGGCCCTGCGAGGACAGCAGGTAGGCGTAGTCGACGATCAGGAAGCACTCCTGCACGTCGTGCGACACGACCAGCGAAGTCGCTCCGGTGGCATCGTTGAGCTTGCGGATCAGATTGGCCGTGACACCCATGCTGATCGGATCGAGCCCGGCAAACGGCTCGTCGTACATCAGCAGGTCGGGGTCGAGCGAGATGGCACGCGCCAGCGCAACGCGGCGCGCCATGCCGCCCGAGACCTGCGAGATGCGCAAACTGGCCGCACCGCGCAGCCCGACCGCATTGAGCTTCATCAGCACGATGTCGCGGATCATCGCCGCCGGCAAATTGGTGTGCTCGCGCAATGGGAAAGCCACGTTGTCGAACACCGTGAGATCGGTGAACAGGGCGCCAAACTGGAAGAGCATGCCAAGGCGGCGGCGCAGGCGAAACAGGCCTTCCTTGTCGCGCGAGTCGACCACTTGGCCGTCAAAGGTGATCACGCCGGCATCGACGCGATACATCCCGCCAATCAGCCGCAGCAGCGTGGTCTTGCCACAGCCCGAGCCGCCCATGATGGCCGTGACCTTGCCACGCGGAAACGTCAGGCTCACATCATTGAGGATGGTGCGGCTGGGGTCGTAGCCGAAGGTCACGCGATCGACGGTGATGAATGCGTTGTCGTTCACGAGCAGTTGATGGCCGGGCGAGGGAGAAAGACTACCGGCGCGCCGGGCAGTCCGGGGTTCTTCTTGGGTTCTTCTTGGTCGGCAGGCAGCGCGACTGCGGACGCTAGCGACCTTTACGCGGCGGCGCTCATTGAGCTGGGGCAAACCACGTAACGCATCAATCAAGTCAGACGCTGCAATGCATCAACTGATTGTCGCATAGGGCGTGTCGCAGTTCAGTCGTTGAGCCACGCCGATTTTCGGCATTGACAAGTCCCTGCTTCCGGGCTCGCCGTTGAGGTGCGCCAGGCTCCCGCGGGACGTTTCGTAAGATGTCCGGATGAATCGTCCTTCCCAACCCGAGCACGGGCCTGAACGCATCGGCGCCCGCTACCGGCTGCATGTGCCGCCTGCGCTTGCCGCCGAGCGCGCACGGGCACTCGCGCTGGAACAAAGCATCGAGATGCCCGCAGAGGGCGTGATGGACCAACGCGTGCTGGATGCCGTGGTCGCCCAGGTGACAAGAGTGGAGGCGCAAGCCGATGGCAGCTCGATCGCCGAGATCGCACTCAGCCAGGAGTCGGTCGGTGGCGATCCCGGCCAGTTGATGAACATGCTGTTTGGCAACAGCTCCCTGCTGCCGGATGTCGAACTGATCGACGTCAATCTGCCCGCGGCCCTCACCGCGCACTTCGGCGGCCCGCGGCACGGCGTGGCTGGCCTGCGCCGGCTCACGGGCGTGCAGCAGCGGCCGCTCACCTGCACGGCACTGAAGCCGATCGGTTCCACCCCGGCGCATCTGGCCGCCCTGTGCACGACCTTTGCCCGCGCGGGGCTCGATGTCATCAAGGACGACCACGGTTGGTCTGACCAGGCCAGCGCACCGTTCGAGCGGCGCGTGCCAATGAACCAGCGCGCGATTGATGCGGCCAACGCAGGGCGCAGCGACGGCCAGAGCACTATTTACGCGCCGAGCCTGTATGGCCACTACGGGCAGATGCAGGCGCAGATTGCGCTGGCGCGCCAATGCAACGTGAAGATGCTGCTGATCGCCCCCATGGTGTGCGGCGTCGCCACCTTTCATGCGCTGGTGCGCGAGCACAGCGACCTCGCCTTCCTGGCCCATCCGTCGCTGGCCGGTGCGCGGATGGCGCCAGTCGCACTGCTTGGCAGACTCTTTCGGGCACTCGGCGCCGACGCCGTGATCTTTCCCAACCACGGCGGCCGCTTCAGCTATAGCCGCGCCACCTGCGAGGCATTGGCCAACGCGCTGCGCGGACCATGGGATGCGCTGGCGCCGGCCTTGCCGGTGCCCGCGGGCGGCATGAGCGTGGAGCGCGTGCCGGAACTGAAGCGCGACTACGGGCGTGACGTGATGCTGCTGATCGGCGGCTCGCTGCTCAGTGCGCGCGAGCGCTTGTACGAACGCAGTCTGCAGTTCGTGCAGGCGGTGGCGGAGGCAGCATGAGCGGCGTACGACGATTTGCGGCCGATGCGACCGGCGACTTCCGCTGGAATGCGGTCGATCTGCTGCGCTACAAACAAGAAGGCAGCGCGCCCTTCCAGGACATCACGCGCCAGGTGCTGTTCTCGCAGCCCGACCAGGCCTGCGAGCTACGCTACTTCGAAGTGGCGCCGGGCGGCTACTCAACACTGGAGCGCCACGAGCACACCCACGCCGTGCTGATCCTGCGTGGCCATGGCAGCGTGCGTCTTGGAGAGAGCGTGCAACCAGTTGCCGAGCGCGATCTGGTCACGGTCGACCGGCTGACCTGGCACCAGTTTCACGCTGCGGCCGATGCGCCCCTGGGCTTTCTGTGCCTGGTGAGCAAGGAACGCGACAAGCCACAGCTGCCGAGCGACGACGAGGCGGCTCGGCTCATCAAGAGCCGTTAGTCACACGGAGAGCGCGAAGACGACCAAAGGAACTGCAACGGCGGTGCGCTGAAAGCGCGCACCCAGAGCGGGTTGAGACGGCCTGCACTCTAGCCCGGATGTTTCACCAGTCACTGTTGTATGGGCCTGGTGGAGCAAGTGACCGTGCCATTTGGGCGTTTCTGATGGTGTAGCCGGTGCATTGATGCGCTGCTGAGTCTGGGTGTCAGCCG
>JBIIZX010000403.1:0-3686 GCA_044346055.1 Burkholderiaceae bacterium
TGATCGGTGATCGGTGCGAAAAGGGCCGGCTCTGCCGGCCCTTGCCTTTGGTCGGTCGCCCTCGTGACATGAGTGGCTCGTAGACTCGGCCGCTCTTTGTCGCTCGTCTACAGACCCTGCCGTTGAGCGCTCCCGCTGACGCATCTGAGGCCGACCGGCGCGCACCTGCGGCCATCCCGTTTGCTGCGGCGCTGGCCTTCTGGTTCAAGCTCGGGTTCATCAGCTTTGGCGGGCCGGCCGGGCAGATTGCCATCATGCACAGCGAGCTGGTGGAGCGGCGCCGCTGGATATCCGAGCGGCGTTTTCTGCACGCGCTGAGCTACTGCATGGTGCTGCCCGGCCCCGAGGCGCAGCAGCTCGCCACCTATCTCGGCTGGCTCATGCACCGCACTGCGGGCGGGCTGGCGGCCGGGTTGCTGTTCGTGCTGCCCTCGCTCGTGATCCTGATCATGCTGTCGTGGATCTATATCGCCTTTGGCCAGACGCCGGTCGTGGCCGGCCTGTTCTACGGCATCAAGCCGGCGGTGGTGGCGATCGTGCTGCATGCCGCCTGGCGCATCGGCCGCCGCACGCTGCGCAATACGTGGTTATGGTCGATTGCGGTGGCTGCCTTCGTTGCGCTGTTTGCCTTGAATGCACCGTTTCCGCTGATCTTGCTGACAGCCGGTCTCATTGGTGTGGTGGGCGGACGCATCGCGCCGCAGCAGTTCAACGCAGGTGGTGGCCATGGCACCGCAACGGCATCATATGGCCCGGCGCTCATCGATGACGACACGCCGCCACCGGCCCATGCCCGCTTCTCGCGCGCGCGGCTGCTGCGCATCGTCACGCTCGGTCTTGCGCTGTGGGCCGTGGCACTGGGCGCGCTGTTGCTCGTCTTTGGCTGGCAGGGCCTGCTCACGCAGATGGGCTGGTTCTTTACCAAGGCGGCGCTGCTCACATTCGGCGGGGCTTACGCTATGTTGCCCTACGTCTACCAAGCCGCGTGGAACACTACGGCTGGCTCACCGGGCCGCAGATGATCGCCGGCCTGGCACTCGGCGAGACCACACCGGGCCCGCTCATCATGGTGGTGGCGTTTGTCGGCTTTGTCGGTGGCTGGCAGGCGCCCATGCTGGGCGCCGAGCAGCTGTTTCTCGCCGGCGTGCTCGGCGCACTGGTGGTCACCTTCTTCACGTTCCTGCCGAGCTTTGTCTTCATCTTTGCCGGTGCGCCGTTGATCGAGTCCACCCATGGCGACCTGCGCTTTGCCGCACCGCTGGCCGCGATCACCGCGGCGGTGGTTGGTGTGATCGTCAATCTGGCGCTGTTCTTTGCTGGCCACGTGTTCTGGCCGCATGGTGTGAGCGGTGCGCTGGACTGGCCGGCGGTGGCGATCGCCGCCGCAGCCGCGCTCGCCCTGTTTGCGACCAAGCGGTCAGTGATCACGGTCATCGCCTTGTGCGCACTGGCGGGCCTTGCGGTAACGACCGTGACCGCCTTGCCCTCGAGCTGAACGCGCCACAGCCTCGCGCGCGTGCGCCGAATGTCGAGCGCGGTTTTTGATCCGCGTCAACCTTTGGTCTGTCGTCAACGTCTTGCCAGCCGGCGCGTTGGGCGCTTGTGGGCCAAAGGGATACCCTGCACCCCCGCGAACCGTTGGCGCCCAGGCGCACCGAGCGCGTCCTTCTGAAAACGTTCTTTTGATATCGATTGGGAGAGGTCATGAAGAAAGTGTTGGTCATCGTGGGCGCTGCGGTGCTGTCGTTGTCCGCTGGTGTTGCGCAGGCGCAAGCCGGCATGGACACAGCCAAGGCCAATGGCTGCATGAACTGCCATACCGTGGACAAGAAGAAAATGGGCCCGGCGCTGAAGACCGTGGCGGCCGACTGGAAAGCCAACAAGGTCGACGCGGCCAAGGCAGTGTCGACGATCAAGGCCAAGCATCCGGATCTGAAGGCTAAGGATGAAGACCTCAAGGCCATCGTGGGTTGGATCTCGGGCCTGTAGTCCGCGCCCGGCGCGCTGCGCGCGCCGCCCGTGTCAACGCCGGATCGTGCGTTGACGCAACAGGTTCCACCGAAGCCGGCGCAATGCCGGCTTTTTCTTGCCCTTCATCAATACCTCCATCGGGCTGGCGCGAAACCATGCGGCAGTGGTCAGACCAAGTGCTCGCGCGACAACAAGCGCAACACCCCGTCTGATCTGGACAGAACTTGGGGGCCTCGACAGGGCACACGCCCTTTTCCGGCAAGCAGCTGCAAGCCGGAGCGCCGAGGCGGGACGTAGAACGGGGAGGGACAAAGCGTGACGCACCCACTACTAAGATTCAGTGCCTGCATCGCCGCAGCACTCATGGTCGCCGCCTGTGGCGGCAGCGACGGTTCAGCTGGGCCAGCAGGCTCACCAGGACCTGCGGGCCCACCGGGACCGACGGGACCTTCAGGTGCACCTGCAGTCGTCATCACGCCGAACACGCCGCCGGCAACGTTCGCAGCGTTGGATATCAACGCCAGCGTCACGTCGGTGACAGTTAACCCGGCGAGCGCCGCAACCACGCCTGGCACGATCGTCAACTTCAAGCTCGCGGACCGCATTACCGGCGCGCCGATCGTGGGCTTCGGCGCCAAGGCCAAGTGCTTCCCCCGTGGTAACACCACGACACCAGTGGTCGGCGATTGCTATCCCAACCTGGCCTTCACGATGGCGAAACTGGTCCCGGGCAGTGGCGGCACGCCAAGCGTGTGGGTCAACTACATCGTGGTCGGTGCACCTGTCGTGACAGGTGGCACCACCGGCCCGCGCGCCCTGCAAGCGCCGAGCACCGAGAACAACGGCGTGCTCGTCGACAACGGTGATGGCAGCTACAAGTACACGTTTTACAACGACATTACGGGCGTGGCTGCGCTCGCTGCCGGCATCACGCCGCCAGCCGGCCGCAACAAGGCCGACCTCGGCGACCTGACCTATACCGCCAGCGCAACGCATCGCCTGGTGATCCAGATCGCGGGCAATGCGCCGGGCACGGGGAGCAACAACTCCACCGGTCTGGCAACCGGCTTCCCGGCCGGCGTACCGCTCGCCAAGGCCGTCGATGCCATCTACGACTTCGTGCCAGCAACCGGCCAGGCGCCGGCAGCCAGCGCCAATCGCAAGATGGTCGCCAACGCCAACTGCGAGTCGTGCCACAGCACGCTGGGCGGCCTGCCCGGTGATTCGTCCGATGGGCAGAACGGCCTGCAATTCCACGGCGGTGGGCGCAACAACATTGAGTACTGCGTCATTTGCCACACGGACCAGCGCCGCTATGGCCAGACCGAGGCGACGATCAACACGGCAACGCGCGCGTTCACAAGCTCGACGTACGTGTTGGACGGGCGGACGATCGGCAGTGCGCCGAACTTCCTGCACAAGATCCACGTCGCCGGCGTGATGACGAAGACCAACTACAACTACGCCAACGTGCTGTTCGACAAGGGCGGCTACTCGCAGGACATCCGCAACTGCGACAAGTGCCACGACTCGACCGGCAAGTCGACCGGCGGCACGCCGCTGCCGCAGGCTGCGTTGTGGAAGACCAATTCCAGCCGGCAGGCCTGCGGATCGTGCCATGACGGCATCAACTTTGACACGGGCCAGGGCCTGACGCTCGCCGATAAGGCAGCCGGCAAGACGGTTTCGACCGACTTCTTCGGCAAGGCGCACCC
>JBIIZX010000405.1:0-3674 GCA_044346055.1 Burkholderiaceae bacterium
AGCGGCTTACGCGAACGACGCTGGGTTCCAGCTTGCGCGGGAATGACGTGCCTTCGTTGTCCGAATGAAGTGGAAAGGTAATCAGCCGCTGCCCCGCGCAGCCTTGTTCGTTCAACAGCTGCAGCACGGCAGCATGTTGCAGCCGATCGCACCAGTCGCCACACCGCAACCGCCACACCCGGCCGCTGCTTTTCGAGATGCACTGCGTCGGGCGGCTGCGCGTGCGGCACCGGGCGAACGTCATGCCCGCGCCCGGCCGCGACCCGCCGCGCCCGCGCGCAGGCGCGCGCCGCCGGCGAGCCCCGCCAACTCATAGCCAGTACTGCCAGAGCCGGGCCGCCCGTTCCTTGATCCGCAGGTACAGCGGGCGGCGCTCCCATTGATCGAGCATGATCGCGTCCGACGCCGCGAGGTCCTTGTCGAACATCGCCTGCACCTGTGCGCCGAACTCCGCGCCAAGCACCACGGCATTGAGCTCGTGGTTGTGCAGGAAGCTGCGCCAGTCGAGGTTGGTCGAGCCGACGGTCGCCCACACGCCATCGATCAACGCCGTCTTCGAGTGCAGGATCACGCCGCGCCGCTCGTAGATCTTGACGCCCGCGCGCAGCAACTGCGTGTAGTAGCTGCGCCCGACATGGAAGATCAGTGCCGAATCCGTCTGGCTGGGGAGGATCAGCTTCACGGCGACGCCGCGCTGGGCCGCCGCCTCGAACGCAGCGAGCAGTTGCGGATCGGGCGCGAAGTAAGCGTTGGTCACGTGCACGGTGGTTTCGGCACTGCCGATGGCCGACAGCAAGGTGGCATAGATCAGGCTGAACGGCTCGTCGGGCGAACTGGCGATCGCGCGCACGACCTGCCGCCCGACGTTCTCAGGCGGCGGAAAGTAGTTCCTTGCCGCCAGCGGCTCGCCCTTCTGGGCGTCCCACGCGGCGAGGAAGATCTTCTGCAGTTCGGCGACCACCGGCCCCTGCAGCTGCAGGTCGGTATCGCGCCAGGCGGGGCCGCCGTCTGGCGCGCTGGTGGGTTTGCTGCGTGACCCCTGCCGGAACGAGCCGCCGGAGTAGACGCTGCTGATGTTGATGCCGCCCAGGAACGCGATGCGACCGTCGACGATGAGCAGCTTGCGGTGGTCGCGCTGGTTCAGCTCCCAGGTCTTGCGTGCCACCAGGGGGTTCATCGGGTTGAACTCGAGCACACGAACGCCGCTATCGGCGAGACGCTCGAAGAACACCGCCGATGTGCCGAGGGTGCCGACGCTGTCGCGGATCAGGTTGACCTGTACGCCCTGCCTCTGCTTGTCGATCAGCGCCTGCGCAAAACGCTGGCCGACTTCGTCATCGTCCAGGATGTAGGTTTCGAGGTTGATGTGGTCGCGCGCGCCAAGGATGGCGGCGTACATCGCCCGGTACGTGGCCGGGCCGTCCTGCAGCAGCACCACCTGGTTGCCGGTGGTCAACGGGCTGCCGACGATGGCCTCCTCGAGCGCAAGATGGCGGTCGAAGATGCTGGTGTCCTGGCCGCGGTTACGCAGGCCTTCGAGAATCGCCTTGCTCTGCGCGGCCGACAGAGGGCCGCGCGCCCCTTCGAGCTGAATCGGCGGGCGCTTGTCGCGCGCCAGGTCGGGCACGATGGTCGGCAGGGAACTGCACGCGGCGAGCCCGACAAGACCCGCCACACCGCAAGCCGCGAGCGCGGCAATCCAGCGCAAGCAACGCTTGCGCAACAACGAATGCGCGCGTCTGAACATCCCCGCCCGCAGGCTCAGCGCTCGACGGTCGCGTACCGGAGCTCGCTGCAGTCCGCACCTGCCGGCGTCGATATGGAACAGCAGCCGTGCAAGCGATCGGCCGCAGCCCGGTAATGAACGATCACAAGCGGACCGATCACAAGCGGCCCGTCAAGAGCAACACGACGATGATGATCACCACCACGCCCACCACGCCGCTTGGCGCGTAGCCCCAACTGCGGCTGTGCGGCCAGGTCGGAATGACGCCGAGCAGGATCAGGATCAAAACGATCAACAGGATTGTGCCCAGGCCCATGACTTCTCCTTCTTGCTGTTTCCCGTGTGCGAGCACGGTCTGCAATGCAGTCGGCGTAAACGCCCTCTTCTGCACCATCTGAAGCAAGGGTAGGCCCATGCATGGCACTCTTCTGTTCGCTGGCGAACACTGCTGACGTGCCTCCGCGTCACTCAAGTGAGCCGCATCAACCGTGCGCCGATTGCGCGTCAATTGCGCGTAAATTGCGCTTCAAGCACACCGAGCGCCGGCACGCTCATCGGCGCCATCGGATTGCCCGGCCGGACGAACACTGAGCGGCGGATCGAACAGTTCGGCAACCTTCAGTTCGGCAACCCACAGACGGCGCCGGTGCGTTGGCGTAGGTTGCGTTTGTCTGGTGAGCGCGCGGCGCGCGGTTGATCTTCGCTCGCCGGACCTGAATGCGCGGCTCACTGGGCCGATGCGGTCGGCAGCGCGCTTTTAGCCGGTCGATTTTCCACGCCCTCCGGCCGTTCTCATTGGTCGCCTTGCCAGGTGATCCGCGGAGCAGGCCGCACCAACCAGGAACCTTGATGAACACCCTGCGTGCACTTGCTACTGCAACCGTCTCATTGCTCGCCGCCGACCTTGCCGTGGCCCGGAACGGGCACATGATGAACAACGACACCTGGGGCCATGGCTGGACCGGCGGATACGGTGGCATCTTGGTACCGATCCTGCTCGTCATCGTGATCGCTGGCCTCGTAGCTTGGATCGTCAAGGGGCGGACCAAGTGATCGGACGCCCTGCGCGAGGCGCATGGTGAAATCGGTGCGTGACCGGTCACCGGCCGACGCCGTCAGCTCTGCCGTTTCCGCCTGCCTTGCTTCGGCCGACGTTGCAGCGAGCGGCCTGCCCGGGGTGAGCAGCCGGTCGTACTCGTGCCTGACCACCGCGTAGCACTCGCAACTGCGCCGCTCGAGACCCGCGCGGTCGAGCACCGTGATGTGGCCGCGCCGGTAACGGATCAAGCCGGCCCGCTGCAGCTTCAATGCGCCTTCGGTCACACCTTCGCGGCGCACGCCGAGCATGTGGGCAATCAGTTCCTGCGTCATCACGATTTCGTTGCCTGCGAGCCGATCGAGGCAGAGAAGCAGACAACGGCACAGCTGCTGGTCGATCGAGTGATGACGGTTGCAGACCGCCGTTTGCGAGATCTGCGTGATCAGCGCCTGCGTGTATCGCAGAAGCACGTGCATCAACGGACCGGCAAGATCGAACTCGCGCTTCAGGACGTTCGCAGCCAACCGCAGGCCCTTGCCGGCGCTGTACGCGACGGCGCGGCTCGGTGTCGAGTCACCCCCCATGAACAGCGCCACGCCGACGACGCCCTCGCAACCGACGAGGGCAATCTCGCCGGGTGCGCCGTCTTCGGTCACATACAACAGCGACACGAGGCCGGTCGTCGGAAAGTAGACATGACTCATCATGTTGCCCGACTCACACAGCACATGGCCCAACGGCACATCGACCGGTTCGAGCCAGGGCAGCAGCCGCTGCACTTGCGCCGTCGGCAGTGCCGCCAGCAGGCGGTTGTCTTGCACATTATTGAGCTTTCCTTAAATCATGACAACCAAAAGCGTTCTCGTGCGTTACACCGATATTTGGCAAAGATCGGGGGCATCGCATGGG
>JBIIZX010000041.1:0-12348 GCA_044346055.1 Burkholderiaceae bacterium
CTGCAGCTGGATGTCGATCGGCGCCATCGCGAGGATCAACCCCGTGAAGCCGCCCATCGTGAACACGAACAGGAACCCGACCGAGAACAGCATCGGCGTCTCGAAGGTCATCGAGCCGCGCCACATGGTGGCCAGCCAGTTGAACACCTTCACGCCGGTGGGTACGGCGATCAGCATGGTGGCGTACATGAAGAACAGCTGCCCCGTCACCGGCATGCCGGTGGTGAACATGTGGTGCGCCCACACGATGAACGACAGGATCGCGATCGAGGCAGTGGCGTAGACCATCGAGGCATAGCCGAAGAGCGGCTTGCGCGCGAACACCGGGATGATCTGGCTGACGATCCCGAAGGCCGGCAGGATCATGATGTAAACCTCGGGGTGCCCGAAGAACCAGAAGATGTGCTGGTACATCA
This sequence comes from Burkholderiaceae bacterium, assembly GCA_044346055.1. Taxonomy (GTDB): domain Bacteria; phylum Pseudomonadota; class Gammaproteobacteria; order Burkholderiales; family Burkholderiaceae_F; genus JALHMQ01. The sequence continues at coordinate 417 of JBIIZX010000041.1, forward strand.
CCGGATCACCGCCGCCGGCGGCGTTGAAGAAGCTGGTGCCGAAGTGGCGGTCCGTGAGCGTCATGGTGATGGCGCCAGCCAGCACCGGCATCACGGCGATCAGCAGGTAGGCAGTGATGAGCCAGGTCCAAACGAACATGGGCATCTTCATCAGCGTCATGCCCGGTGCGCGCATGTTCAGGATGGTGGTGATGATGTTGATCGAGCCCATGATCGAGCTCGCGCCGAGGATGTGCAGGGCGAAGATCGCCATGTCCATGCCCGGGCCCATTTGCACGCTCAGTGGCGCATACAGCGTCCAGCCTGCGGCGACGGCGCCGCCGGGGACGAAGAACGAGGCGACGATCAGCAGCGCGGCCGGCGGCAGCAGCCAGAAGCTGAAGTTGTTCATGCGCGCAAAAGCCATATCTGGCGCGCCAACCTGCAGCGGGATCATCCAGTTCGCAAATCCCACGAACGCCGGCATGATCGCGCCGAACACCATGATGATCCCGTGCATGGTGGTGAGCTGGTTGAAGAACTCGGGGCGGTAAAACTGCAGGCCCGGCTGGAACAGCTCCAGCCGCAGCATCAGCGCCAGCACGCCACCGACCAGGAACATGGCGAAGCTGAACCACAGGTACATCGTGCCGATGTCCTTGTGGTTGGTCGCATACAGCCAGCGCCGCCAGCCGTGCGGGTGGTCATGCGCATGGTCGTGCGCGTGATCGTGCGCGGGATCGATGGCGGTGCCTGGCGTGGCGTGCGGGACTGCGCTCATGTGGGCCTCTGGGCTTGGTGCTTTGCTATTGAATTTTGGGGCTGGATCGGGGGGCTGGTTAGAGCGCGCGGAGGCACGCTGCAACTGGACCCCGGTCTTGCCTGCGGCAAACCGGGGTGACGGCGCTGTCTCCAGTCGCCACGAGCCTGCGGCTCTTGCTCCTGGACATCGCCGTCACTTTCTTGCCGCCGCGAATTCAGCGGGGGCGACAGGACCGAACTTGTTGCCCCAGGAATTCTTGGTGTAGGTGGCCACGGCCGCCAGTTCGACGTCGGACAGCGCTTTCCACGATGGCATGGCGTTCTTGCCGTTAAGCAGAATGGCGATCTGATCGGGCTTGCTTGCCACGACCTTGCTGCCGTCGAGCGCCGGGAAGGCGGGCTTCATCCCCAGACCGTTGGCCTGGTGACAGGCCTGGCAGTTGGCGGCGTAGACCTGCGCGCCACGCGCCAGCAACTCGTCCTGCGTCCACTGCTTATTGGGGTCATCGCGCTTGGCGACCATCTCCTTCTGCTTGCCCGCCACCCACTTGCTGTAGTCCTCGTTCGAGAGCACGCGCACCACGATCGGCATGAAGGCGTGGTCGCGGCCGCACAGCTCGTAGCAGTGGCCGCGGTAGGTGCCGACCCTCTCGGCCTTGAACCAGGTATCACGCACGAAGCCGGGAATGGCGTCCTGCTTGACGCCAAAGGCGGGCACGCCCCAGGCGTGGATCACGTCGTTGGCGGTGGTGATGATGCGGATCTTCTTGTCCACCGGCACCACGAGTTCGTTGTCGACCTCGAGCAGGTAGGTGGCGTTCTGCACGCGGGCGCCGTCGTTGCCGCCGTCGATCTGGTCGCGCGGAGTCGACAGCGCGGAATAAAACGAGATGCCTTCGCCCTCGCCCTTCAGGTAGTCATAGCCCCATTTCCACTGGTAACCCGTGGCCTTGATGGTGATGTCGGAATTGGTCGTGTCTTTCTGCGCGACCACCGTGCGGGTGGCCGGCAGCGCCATGACGATCACGATGATGAACGGCACCACGGTCCAGGCGATCTCGACCTTGGTGCTTTCGTGAAAGTCGGCGGCCACCGCGCCCTTGCTGCGGCGGTGCTTCCAGATCGAATAGAACATGACGCCGAAGACGATCACGAAGATCAGTCCACAGATCACCAACATCATGTTGTGCAGGCTGTAGATCTCGCGGCCCACCTGGGTCACGGGCGGTGCCAGGTTGAAGCGGCTTTGCACGGCCAGGGCACTGCCCGCGGCGAGCAGGAGGCCAAACGCCGCACTTGCGTGGGCCGCAGCGCGCGCCGTTCGCCCCGCCAGCAACCCCGTCATCTGCTTCATCGTCTTCAACGCTTTCATCTGCAATGCTTCCAAAGACTTGAATTCTTCAAACTGCCGCGGGCGTCCGCAGTGCCAGCCGCAGTTCTCGCGCCAGCGCTGCACGCCGGTCCTCGGCCAACAGGCGGCCCACCTCGACCCGCTCGCCGCCAGCGGCGAGAAACACCCGCACCTTGCCGCGCCAGCCCGATTGCGGCTCCTCCAGCTCGACCCGCGCCCACGGCCGGGTCAGCGTCATGACGGTCGAGCGCGCTGCTTCCACGCGCTCGATCTCCACCACCTGCGCGCCAAGCTCGATGCGCTCGTAGTCATTGGCGTGGCGCCCGTAGCAGACGAATGCCGCAGCCACCGCCACCAGCTCCAGCCCGACAAACGGCAGGATTCCCCACAGCCCGAGCAACGCGAACGCCAGGCCGAACACGAAGGACACGCCAACCATGGAGGCGAACACAAACGCAAGAAACGCCGGCGAGGCCGAACAGTTGCGCTTGATGAGCCAGCGGGTGGAGTCCTGCATGCGATCGGGGCCAAAACCGTCTTGCGCAGTCAGGAGGTGGTACTGCTGTGCCCCGACCACATCGGCAAATTGCCAGGAAACCGTCCCTCGCCAACTGCCGAGCACAACACGCGCAGGATTATAGGCAATAACCCGTGATGGCCCTGTGCGAGCGATCGGCGCGCCGGAATCTGGTCGCGCCGATTGCTTCCGCCGAATGACCGTCTGCGCGCACGCCGATCGAGCCTGCTGGCGCTCCTGTGCCGCGTCAGACGCGGATCGAGCGTCCTGCAGATTGCACCCGGTGAGTGACAAGCGTCACACAGTGGGGGCGCCGCCGGTCCACCAAGCTGCCGTCGCTCAGGCCTTGGCAGGGATGCGCAGCATCTGGCCCGGGTAGATCTTGTCCGGATGCTTCAGCAGCGGCTGATTGGCCTCGAAGATGCGGTTGTACTCATTGGCATTGCCGTAGTACTGCTTGGCGATCTTCGACAGCGTGTCGCCGCTGACCACCGTGTAGTACTGGGCCGGCGGCTCGACATTGACCTCGACCGTCATGTTGTCCTCCACTTGGGCAACCCCGGCCACATTGCCCGCGGCCAAGAGGGCCTTCTCCTTGGTCGACTGGTCCTTGGCCACGCCATAGACCTTGGCAACGCCGGTGCCTGTGTCAAACGTGATGGTGAGTGCCGTGACCGGCAGGTTATAGCTGCCCACGTGCGTCTCGATGGCGGTGGCGGCGGCGCGGTCCGCATCGGCCTTCTTGGACGGGTCCGCTTCGGCGGCCTTGACCTCCTTGCCGAACAGCTTCTCGCCCGCGTCCTTGATGAATGACAGCAATCCCATGGTTCCCTCCGTTGTCTTGATTGCGTTGTCTTGATTACGTTATGTGCGTTGTGCTTGCGATCGTTCTCCTGCCACAGGCTATCACCCGCCCTTGCCCGGCTTGGTGACGCCCGTGCCCAAGCTGGCGCGCAGCGACTCCACACTGACCGTGGCGGTGCCGGCCCTTGGCGCACGCGGCGCCGGCTTCCAGGCGTGTCCGTAGGCGATCTCGAAGGTCAGGCCCAAGCGACCATCGGCCCCAGCGCCCCGCGCCAGCACGGCATGCAGCGCGCGCGCGGCCCGCGTCGGCGGCAGCGCGGCCGGCCGATCATCACGCGGGTTGCCGCCGAGCGCGGCCACCTCGCGCAGCAGCGCCTGTGCCGACTGATAAGTGAGCCGCAGCGTTTCCACGTCCATCACGGGCGTGTCGAAGCCGGCGGCCACCATCATGTCACCGAAGTCGTGCATGTCGACAAACGGCAGCGGCTGCGCCGCCGGCCACACTTGGCCGAAGGCGGCGCGCAGTTCCTTCAGCGTGTCGGGGCCAAAGCATGAGAACAGCAGCAGGCCGTCGACCTGCAGCACGCGCAGCCACTCCGGAAACACGGTGTGCGGTGTCGGATGCCAATGCAGCATCAGGTTGGAGTAGACAAGATCGACGCTCCCATCGGCCAGCGGCAGGGCGCCACTGTCCGCAACCAGGCGCGCCGTGCGCGCCTGCTGCCCCAATAGCGCTCCCAGCCCGAGCCAGCGCCGGGCCGGCGCGGCCATCTGATGCAGCATGGCCGCCGACAGGTCGACCCCAAGCCAGCGCGCCTGCGGATAGCGCTGCAGGAGCCCCGCCGCGCTGGCGCCGGCGCCGCAGCCCACATCGACGATGAGTTGCGGCGCGAGCCTGATCACATCGAGCCGCTCCTGCAGGCGCCGGTCGACCTCGCGCACGACGGCATCGTGCGTGCCAAAGCGCGCCGCCCGCCGCTCGAACTGCCGCCGCACCGTGACCAGCCGCGCCGGCATGCTGGGCGGATCGACGATGGTTGGCGTGAGGGCGGAGGTGCCGGGGCCGAGCGACATGAAGGGCGGGCGCGGTGGCGGCGCTGTGCGGCCGGTGTGCGGCCGCGGTGAGGCCGCGGTGAGGCCGCGGTGAGCCAATCGAGAGTGCGTGCGGTTGGCAGAGCGTGGTGAAAACGCGCCGGACCAGTGTATACGCTGGGCTGATGGAGTCGGCATCGAGGCCCCCGCGCCCATCCCTGGACGAGACCGCGCGCGCAGCGGCGCAGGATGTACTGCACGCGCTGGCCCCCCAATTACGCTGCACATGGCGCCGCACATGCCGCTGAACATGCCGCTGAACACGCCGCTGCACTCGGCGGTCCAGATCAGCCAGCCCAGAACGCTCTGGACATGTGCCCGCAGGCGCCGGCAGTCACAGCAACAGTCGCAACATCAGTCGCAGCGGCGCCCGACACTCAGGTTTCCCCGTCATCTCTGCTGGCTCGCCTGCGCGCGCTGATCGCCCCGCACTGCACGGTTTGCGGACTGCGTGCTGCCGCTGCTCCCGCGTCCCCTACGCTGCCTGCGTCCTCGCTTGCCCCGCTGTGCGCCGGCTGCCGTCGCGACTTCTTTGCACCGGCCTCGCGCTGCACGCAATGCGGCCTGCGTCTGGCGCAGGGTGGCCGCTGCGGGCGTTGCCTGCGCGAGCAGCCGGCCTACGATGCCACCGTTGCATTGGCCGACTATATGCCGCCAGTCGATGGGCTGGTGGTCGCGCTGAAGTTCGGGCACCGGCTTGAGTTGGCCACCCTGTTTGGCACCCTGCTCGCCGAGCGGCTGGCGCCGCTGGCGTGCGCCGACGCGCTGCTGCTGCCGGTGCCGCTTGCCTTTGAACGCCAGGCCGAGCGCGGCTTCAACCAGGCGCACGAGATCGCGCGCGTGGCGCAGCGGCGGTTGCGCTGCACGCTGCGCGACGACATCCTGCTGCGCACACGCCACTGCGCGCCACAGGAGGCGCTGAAAGCCGAGGCGCGTCGCCGCAACGTGCGCAAGGCGTTTGCGGTGAGGGCGACGTCGCAGGCCGAGGTTGCCGGCCGCGCCGTGATCGTGCTGGACGACGTGATGACAAGCGGCGCCACGCTCGATGAGGTGGCCCGCGTGCTCAAGCAGGCGGGCGCTGTGCGCGTGACCAACGCGATCGTGGCACGCACGCCCTAGCCCGGATGTTTCACCAGGTCGCCCCCGTGCACCCACGATCTCCCTCTGAAAGCTGCATCGACAGCCGGCCATTGGCCAAAGCCATTTTGTTCCGCCGGGGCTACGCGGGTTTGCGCGGCGCCCCCGCCTTCGCGGGGGCAGGCTCTGCGCGGCCAGCTTGCGCTCAAGTGCCCGCCGATGCCTGCGGGCATCGGCTGCGCCGCTCTCGCGCAACCTGGCTCGCGCATGCATCCGCGCAAATCCCGCGTCCCTGATGAAACATCCGGGCTAGCCAGCTCGCCAGTCGCAGCACAGCGCATGTTCAACATCGTCCTCATCGAGCCCGAGATTCCGCCCAACACCGGCAACGTGATCCGGCTGGCGGCCAACACGGGCGCTCGGCTCCATCTGGTGCGACCCCTGGGCTTTGATCTGTCAGACAAGCAGCTGCGGCGCGCCGGGCTCGACTATCACGAGTACGCCGCGCTCAAGGTGCATGACAGCTTCGAAGCGCTGCTGGCTGCCGAGCAACCGCGCATGGAGCGCATGTTTGCGCTCACCACCAAGGGCTCGCGCCTGATTGGTGAGGTGCAGTTTGCCGCTGAGGACTGGCTGGTGTTCGGCTGCGAGACGCGTGGCCTGTCGCAGGCGCATCGGGAGTGGTTTGCGCCCGAGCAGCGCATTCGCCTGCCGATGCGCCCGGGTAATCGCAGCCTCAACCTGTCGAACGCGGTGGCCGTGGTGGTGTTCGAGGCCTGGCGCCAGCAGGGTTACGTCGGCGGTGCTTAGCGCCGCCGACGTAACCCTGCGGGGAGGGAGGATGCAAGAGGGGGCGCTGCCCCGCTGCGCGTGGCAAAGACGTGTTGACGCAAGAGGGGGCTCGGCCCCCTCTTGGAGCTCCCCGGGCCAGTGGCGCGAGGGCGCGCACCCTTCGTAGGCTCGACTGCTGCTGCTAAGTGCGGTCTAACTGGTCGAGCGTGATGCTGCGCAAGACGGTGGGGACGTGCAGGCGCAAGCGCTCGAGCAGTAGCCGCGCCCTGGACTCGACGATCAACAGGTCGAAGTGCGCCGGGCGGATGAAGGCTTCACCGGCGGCATGGCGCAGGAACTGCAGCAGCTGGTCGAAGTAGTTCTCGACATTGAGGATGCCCACAGGCTTGGCGTGCAGCTTCAGCTGCAGCCAGGTCACCACCTCGAACATCTCCTCCAGCGTGCCGTAGCCACCGGGCAGTACGACAAACGCGTCACTGCGCTCTGCCATCAGCCGCTTGCGCGTGTGCATGGTGTCGACGACGATGAGTTCGGTGAGCCCTTGATGCGCCACCTCGGGTCGCATCAGGTGCTCCGGGATCACGCCCACAACGCGCCCGCCGGCCGCCAGTGCGGCATCGGCCAGCGCGCCCATCAGGCCCACATGGCCGCCGCCGTAGACGATGCCGACATCGTGACTTGCCAGCTGCGCTCCCAGCTCGCGCGCGGCGGCCAGGTACTCCGGCCGCGCACCCGGCTGCGAGCCGCAGAACACGCAGACATTGCGAATGGCGTGGCTGGGCGAACTCATGCGGCTTGATTCATGCGGCGTGTCTCATGCGGCTTGCTTCATGCGGCTGTTCTCATGCGGCTCTTCTCATGCTGGGGCGCCGTGCCGGCGCACGCGGTTGCGCTGCTGCAGTTTCGTCTCGTCTTTCATCCTGCGCGGCCGGGGTCAATGCCTTCGCGCCGAGGATCACGAGCAAGCAGCTTGCGCAGCGCCTGCTGTGGCGGCAGTGTGCCGTCGAGCACCGCGCACACGGCTTGCACCAGCGGCATCTCCACGCCGAGCGATTGGGCGCGCGCCAGCACGGCCGGGGCCGACCACACCCCTTCGGCCACGTGGCCGAGTTGCGCCAGCGCCTCGCGCAGCGCTACGCCCTGGCCGAGCAACAAGCCCACCTTGCGGTTGCGCGACAGCTCGCCGGTGCAGGTGAGGATGAGGTCGCCCACGCCCGTCAGTCCCATGAAGGTCTCGGGCTGGGCGCCCAGGGCAACACCGAGCCGCGTGGTCTCGGCCAGGCCGCGCGTGATGAGCGCGGCGCGCGCGTTCAGGCCAAGGCCGAGCGCGTCAGCGATGCCGGTGGCAATGGCCAGCACGTTCTTGACGGCGCCGCCGATTTCCACGCCGATCACGTCATCCGTTGAATACACGCGCAGCGCGCCGCCATGCACGATCGCGGTGACCTGCTCGCAAAGCGCGGCATTGCCGGCCACGGTGAGCGCCGTGGGCAGCCCGGCCGCCACTTCCTCGGCAAAGCTGGGGCCGGCCAGCGGGCCAGCCTGTGCCAGCGCGTGCTCGCCAAGCTCGGCCGCCACGACCTGATGCGCCAGCAGGTGCGAGCTCCGCTCCAGGCCCTTGCACAGCCAAACCAGCGGCACCGGCAAGCCTTGGCCGATGGCGCGAATCGCACTCATCGTGGCGCGCAGGCCGGCGGTGGGGGTGGCAACGATGATCAGGGAACGCGGCGGCGCCTCGAAGGCCGGCCGCAGCAGGTCGGGAAGGTCGGTGCCAATGCGCAGCGACGGCGGCAGTGCGACGCCCGGCAGGTAGCGCGCATTGCTGCGCGTGCCGTCGGCCGTGCTTGCCATGGCGGCCACCTGCGCGGCATCGCGGGCCCACAGCGCCACATCGTGGCGCGGCGCCAGCGCACAGGCGATTGCCGTACCCCAGGCACCGGCGCCGAGCACCACGACCGCGGCACGTGCAGGCTCAGACACGGCGGCGGGCGCAGTCGCAGGCACAGTCGCCGCGGCAGCGCCGGCCGGCGTGTTCATGCGGCCCTGCGCTGCGCGCTGCGCACCATCACTGCTTGGTGGTGCTGGCCGGCGTGATCAGCCCGGCACTGCCCTGCTGCTGGGCCAGCCGCTGCTGGTACATCGCCTCGAAGTTGATTTCGGCCAGATGAATCGGCGGCAGCCCGGTGCGGTTAATGAGGTCGGCCACGTTGGCACGCAGGTAGGGGTAGACGATCCCGGGGCACACCACGCCGAGGATCACATCCGCCTGATCGTCCGGGATGTTGCGCATCTCGAAGATGCCGGCCTGCTTGCACTCGATCAAGAACAGCACCTTGTCCTTGATCTTCGCGGTGGTGGTCACGCGCACCACGACTTCCTGGATACCATCAAGGATCTTGTCGTTGGTCACTTCCAGCTGCACGTCGACCTGCGGCGCTTCCTGCTCGAGAAAGATCTGCGGTGCTTGCGGCAATTCCAGCGAGGCGTCCTTCAGGTAGACGCGCTGCAACTGGAACACGGGCCCCTGTGCCTGCCCCTGCTGGTCATTGCCGCCTGCCGCGGCATTCGTTTCTTCTGCCATTTTGCTTCCTGTCGTTGAAAAGCTGCCGCTGCCGACTCGCAGCGCGCGGTTGTGCCTGCCGTCAGCCGGCAAGCAGGGAAACGAGCTTGCCGTCGCGATCAAGCGCCGACAAATCGTCGAAGCCGCCCACATGCGTGGCGCCAATGTAGATCTGCGGCACAGTGCGGCGGCCGGACTTCTCGATCATCTCGTCCTTCGCCGCGGGATCGAGATCGATGCGGATCTTCTGGATCTCGGTCACGCCGCGCGCCTTCAGCAGCATCTCGGCGCGCTTGCAATACGGGCAGACGGCGGTGCTGTACATGCGCACGGGGGCGGTCATATTCGACTCCTCTCGTGTCTCTGGCGTCTCTGGCGTCTGGTCAGGTCAATCGCGGAGCCAGCGCCTGCGCTACTTCCGGATGGGCAAGCCGGCTTCCCGCCAGCCTGCAAGGCCACCGGCCAGCACATAGACCTCGGCAAAGCCGGCTGCGCGCAAGCTGGCGGCGGCGGGACCCGAGCTGCGCCCCATGTCACACAGCACCAGCACCGGCTTATCCTTTTTCAGCTCGCCCGCGCGGTCCTTCAGCGCCGCCGCCGGGATGTTCTTGGCGTTGGGTAACGAGCCCTTGGCAAAGTCCTCGGCGCTGCGCACGTCCAGCACCTGGGCGTTCTTGCTGTTGATCAGTTGGGTCGCCTGCAGGGTGGTGAGCAACGGGCCGCCGGCGCGATTGCGAATCAGCGGCCAGACCAGCATGGCGCCGCTGATGAACGCAATGGCAATGAGGGCGATGTTATCGATGAAAAATTGCACGGCGCTTTGCTCGTTGGCACTGCTGACAAACCGCAGGGCTGGGTGATTGGGAGCGGCGGGGACTGCACGGTTGCGGTGCGGCCGGGCCCCGACGGAACACTGGACGGGCTTTAACCGGGCACGAATTATAGTGGCGGCCCCGCGCCCGCGCCGGCACGGCCCCCATTGCAGCAAGAATCCAGCGAGAAAACCGGCCACTGTCATGATCAAGCTCGTGCTGATGCGCCACGGCGAAAGCCAGTGGAACCTTGAAAACCGCTTCACCGGCTGGACTGATGTCGATCTGACCGACAAGGGCCGGGCCGAAGCCCGGGCCGCGGGCGAACTGCTCAAGGCATCTGGCTACAGCTTCGACATCGCCTACACCTCGGTGCTCAAGCGCGCCATTCGCACGCTGTGGATCACGCTCGATGCGCTTGATCTCATGTACCTGCCGGTGGTGCACTCCTGGCGCCTGAACGAGCGCCACTATGGCGCGCTGCAGGGGCTGAACAAGACCGAGACGGCGGCGCGCTATGGCGAGGCACAGGTGCTGCTTTGGCGCCGCGCCTACGCCGTGGCACCCGAGCCGCTGCCAGCGGGCGACCCGCGCGCGGCCTTGCAGGACCCGCGCTACAAGCACCTGAAGCCCGAGGAGATTCCGGCCACCGAGTGCCTGAAGGACACGGTGGCGCGCGTGGTGCCATTTTGGAACGATTCGATCGCCCCGGCTCTGCAACGCGGCCGCCGCGTGCTGGTGGCCGCCCACGGCAATTCGCTGCGGGCGCTGATCAAGTACCTCGACGACATTGGCGAGGACGAGATCGTCAACCTCAACATTCCGACCGCGCAGCCCTTGGTCTACGAACTCGACGAGACGCTCAAGCCCATCCGCCACTACTACCTCGGTGACCCGGCGGAAATCGCGCGCGCACAGGCGGCCGTGGCCGCCCAGGGCAAGTCGCGGGAGTAACGCGGCACCGCTCGCGCAACAATCGATAATCCGCGGCGATGCTCTGCTTCTCGCCGCTGACCCTGCCAACGTTGCACGCGCGCCTGCAAGCGGCGCTGCGCGGCGCTGCAACTGCAACTGCCACAGTGCTTCTGCTTGCCCTGTCGAGCGGCGCAGCCTCGGCACAAAGCGCGGCGCCGGCCAAGAGCAGCCCCGCGACCAGCGCTGCCAGCAATGCGGCAAGCACTCCAAGGAGCGGCGCGAAGGGCGGCGCAATAGGTGGCACATCCAGCAACAACACAGTAGGCAAAGCCGCCGCGCCCCGTAGCGGAACGAGGACCAAGCCCGCCATCAGCACGCCAGAAGGCGAGCGGCAGCGGCAGCTGCAAACCGAGCAGCAGCAACTGCAACAGCGCCTGGCGGCGCTGAAAAGGCAGCTGGCGCAGGCCGAGGCCTCGCACAGCGAAGCCAACGATGCGCTGCGCTCGTCCGAGGCCGCCATCTCGGCGACCAACCGGCGCCTGCGCGAACTGGGGCAGTCGCGCGCGGTTATCGAGCGCCAGATCGTCGTGCTGCAAGAGCGTAGCCGCGCGGCCGCCGCGCGCCAGAGCGAGCAGGAGCGCCAGCTTGGCCGAGTGCTGCAGTTGCAGCTGGTGACGCTGCAGCAGAACCCGTGGCAATTGCTGCTGGCGGGCCGGCCGCCGCAGCAGGCCGGGCGCGACGCGATCTACCTCGACTATGTGGTGCGCGAGAAGACGGCGCTGATCGGCGCCTTGCAGGAACGGCGCGAAGAGCTGGTGCTGCTGGAGGCCGAGTCACGCCACAAGCGCGAGGAACTGGCGGCCATTGCGGTGGACGAGGAGGCGCAGCGCGCCGAGCTCGTCAAGCAGCAGGCGGCGCGGCGCACCACGCTCGAGCAGCTGGCGCGGCGCATGGGCGAGCAGAAGCAGTCGATCGCGGCACTGGAGCGGGACGACAAGCGGCTGGGCACGCTGATCGACGAGCTGGCGCGGGTGCTGGCCGAGCAGGCGCGCGAACGCGAGCTGCGGGCGGAACGGGAACGCGAGCGGGAACGCAAGGAGCGGGCCGCGCGCACGCCCGAGTCGGGCAAGCGACCGTCGGCGAGCACGGCAACCGTGCCCGCTGCCTCACCCCCGGCCTCCACCCCGCCGGCGCAGGTGAACCCGGGCATGCCGCTGGAGCTGCCGACCACCGGCCAGTTCGCGCAGCTGCGCGGCAAGCTGCAATGGCCC
>JBIIZX010000406.1:0-3669 GCA_044346055.1 Burkholderiaceae bacterium
TCCAGGGCAAGGTTGCCGACATGTACACCGTGCTGCAGGCCGCGCGCAGCTTCTGCTACACGGTGGGCAAGAATCTGGACCGCCTGGGCGCCGAACACGTGCGCAGCGTGCGCAAGGACTGCGCCGCCGTCATCCTCTGGTGCGCCGAGAAAGCCACCTGGATGGCCGGCGAAGGCATCCAGATTTTTGGCGGCAACGGCTACATCAACGAGTACCCGCTGGGCCGGCTGTGGCGCGACGCCAAGCTCTACGAAATCGGCGCCGGCACCAGCGAGATCAGAAGAATGCTGATCGGGCGCGAGCTGTACTCGGAGACGATGTAGCGCGGCTCACCCGAGACCACATTCGCGCAATCAAGCGACGCAGGAGCGGATTGCGCCAGCCGTCGCCGCGAAGTAAAACGAGAGCGGCGGCCCGTTTCGGAATCGTCTGGCTCCGCCAGCGATTTCGAACTGGCTAATCGCGAGCGATGCACGTGCGATGACGCAGGTCGCGTAGCGACCGCGTCATCGCGTACATCGCGAGCGTTCAGAGCACGCCCGATTCCGTAATCACCAGATCCAGCCGTATGTCATGCGGCTGCGGACCGATGGTGCGCAGGCGCCCGCAGTCGAACGCGATGCCTACGGTGACCGGCCGCACCTTCATGGCCGCCAGCGTGCGGTCGTAGTAACCGCCGCCGTAACCCAGCCGGTAGCGCTGCATGTCCACCCCCAGGCAGGGAATCAGCACCACCTGCGGCTGCACCAGCGGCGTGCCTTGCGGCACAGGGATGCCGTAAGTCCCGGGGAACAGCGGCGTGCCGGGCGCCCACACGCGAAACTCGAGCAGCTCGCCGTTGACCACGGGCAGCGCCAGGGTGCGGCCCTTGTCTTGCGCCAGCCAGGCGGTGACGGCGGCGCGCGCATCCGGCTCGCCTCGGATCGGTGAATGAAACGCCAGCCGGCTCACCGGCATGGTCTTGAGCCAGCGCGTCAGGCGATTGATGAGCACGGTCTCGCGCTTGTCGCGCTCGGCCATGTTGGCGCGCAGGTCGAGTAAACGCTCGCGCGCGCTGGGCCGTTGCGCAAGCTCCGGCACATCGATCGGACCGTTGCCGGCCGGCGCTGCGGGCACGGTCTGCCCCCAGGCTGCGGTGGTGGCTCCGGGCGTGGTGCTGGCGGTTGGCGCGTTATCGGCGCCCGTGCCCGCCTTGCCGCTGCCACCCTTGTTGTCTCTTTTATCCTGGTTCATTCGCCATCATGCAACGTGCTAGCCTCGAGTTGATGTTATCGCGCGTTGCTTCGTCGGTCAATCCGGCTGTTAGGACAATTTTCCTGGTTGCCACTGCCCTCGTTACGGGGTGGACATCCTTGCCGGTCGATGCACGCGCGCCCCGCGGCGCAACCTCGCCGTCAGCACAAACACCCGATGACCTGTTCCTTGCTGCCAACGCCGCTTTCAAGGCCGGCGATCGCGAACGCCTGGCGGCACTCGCCCCGCGCCTGAGGGGGCACCAGTTGTCCATGTGGGTGGAGTTCTGGCAGCTGCAGATGCGGGTGCGGCGGGACGATCCCTTGACCGTGAACGCCGCGGTGCGGGCGTTTTTCGCCAAGTACCCGGACAGCTACCTGGCCGATCGGCTGCGCATGGAGTGGCTGCTGACGCTCGGCCAGCGCGAGGACTTCGACAGCTTTGCGCGCGAGCAGCCGGCGCTGGTGTGGCAGCACGATGACTGGCAGGTGCGCTGCTACGCCGCGCTGGTGAAATACCAGGTTAAGCGCAACGACGAGGTGGCGCGCGAGGCGCGGCAGATGCTGGCTGCCAATCGCGAGTCCGGTGGCGATGGCTGCATGCAGCTCACTGATGCGCTGTTTGCCGACGGCCGCCTGTCACCCTGGGAGCGCGTGCGCGGGCTGGTCGAGCAGAACCAGTTTGGTACCGCCAAGCGCCTGGCCGGCAAGGTGCCCAAGGCCAATCCCGGCGAGATCGCGCAGGCCATTGATAAGCCCGCCGCCTTCCTCGCCGTGCACGAGCGGCGCCTGACGCAAGTCGAGCGTGAACTGGCGATCGTTGCCATCGTCCGCCTGGCGCGCGACAACGTCGAACAGGCCGAGCGCTATGCCAGCTCGCTCAATATCCACTTCACGCCCGAGCAACGCGGCATCGTCTGGGGCCGCATCGGCCACATGGCGGCCATCAAACACGATCCGCAGGCACTTGAGTACTACAAGCGCGGCGGCGCCCATGTTGGCGTGGGTGTGGACGCGGCGCGGGTCGACGAGGTGCTCGAGTGGCAGGTGCGCGCCGCACTGCGTGGCACTGCGCGTGGGCCGGACTGGACCATGGTGCGCACGACCATCGAGCGCATGCGCCCCGAGCAGCAGCGCGATGCGGCCTGGGTCTACTGGCGCGCGCGTGCGCTGCAGAGCGAAGGCAAGCAGCAGGAGGCCGCAACCTTGTTCCAGAGCATTGCCGGGCGCTTCGAGTTCTACGGCAAGCTCGCGGCCGAAGAGTTGGGCCAGGCGATCGTGATCCCGCCGCGCGCGGCACCGCCGGCGCCGGAGATGGTCAAGACCTTTGCCGGCAACGACGGGCTCAACCGTGCGCTCAAGCTGCTCGAACTCGGACTGCGGCCCGAAGGCGTGCGCGAATGGGGCTGGCAGTTGCGCGATCGCAGCGACCGCGAGTTGCTGGCGATCGCCGAGGTGGCGCGCAGCCGCAACGCGCTCGATCGCATGATCAACACCTCCGACCGCACCCGCACCGAGTTCGACTTCGACCAGCGTTTTCCATCGCCACATCGTGAGGCACTGACGCGCCAGGCGCAGGCCGTCGGCGTGGATGAAACCTGGGTGTACGGCCTCATTCGCCAGGAATCGCGCTTCATCCAGGACGCGCGCTCCTCGGCCGGCGCGCAGGGCCTGATGCAGCTGATGCCGGCGACCGCGCGGTACGTGGCGCGGCGCGTGGGCATGACGGATTTCACGCCCGGGCGCATCAACGACCTCGAAGTCAACCTGCGGCTGGGCACCAGCTACCTGCGCTTTGTGCTCGACGACCTGGACGGCCACCCGGCACTGGCCTCGGCGGCCTACAACGCCGGGCCCGGGCGGCCGCGGCAATGGCGCGCGTCGCTGCCGCGGCCGGTGGAAGGGGCGATCTTTGCCGAGACGATCCCATTTAACGAGACGCGCGACTACGTGAAGAAGGTCATGTCCAACAGCGTGTATTACGCCGCGCTGTTCGAGAACAAGGCCCAGTCGCTGAAGGCGCGCATGGGCGTGGTTGCGCCCAAGGCCGCGGGCGCGACCGAACTGCCCTAAGGCTCGGCGCCGCGTGCGCACTGCAGCAGGGCCGCGCCCGCAGGGCGAATCAATCAAGTCCCTGACGATCTGCTTACGTTTGTTTGCCTTGGCTTGCCGCACAACTGACACAGATCAATTGCGGCGCGCTTTCAGGTAAGTCCCGGGACAGTTTTCCCTCCTAAGGTCATCCCCAGCGGCCGGATTCGAAGGCCGTTGTATCCGCCGACCGTGCTGGCATCGCTCCGCCGCGGTCCCGAGAGACCACCCTAGCCCGGATGTTTCACCAGTCACTGTTGTATGGGCCTGGTGGAGCAAGTGACCGTGCCATTTGGGCGTTTCTGATGGTGTAACCGGTGCATTGATGCGCTGCTGAGTCTGGGTG
>JBIIZX010000407.1:0-3654 GCA_044346055.1 Burkholderiaceae bacterium
CTTGTCTTGCGTACACTTTGGCATCGGCGATCCTCGGTTGTCTGCAGGCCTCGTTCTCCTCTGACAACGCGCGTAAGCACGTGGCCGCTGACCTCATACTGGTGAAATATCCGGGCTAGCCCGGATGATTCACCAGATCGCCCCGTGCACCGACGATCTTTCTCTGGAAGATGGAGCGACAGCCGGTCATCGGCCAAAGCCAGTTTGGTCCGCCGGGGCTACGCGGGCTTGCGCGGCGCCTGCGCGGCCAGCTTGCGCTCAAGTGCTCGCCGATGCCTGCGGGCATCGGTTGCGCCCCTCTCGCGCAACCTGACTCGCGCATGCATCCGCGCAAATCCCGCGTCCCAGATGAAACATCCGGGCTAGCGCGCTGCCGCGGCGAAGTGCAACGACCATGCCGCGAAGCGGCTTGGCGACAAAGGCTCATGCCGACAGCGTCGGCGTGAAGCTTGCGCAGCGAGCGCCCGGAGCCAGACCCGCGACCCACTTGAGCGGCGGCGGGCTCTGCCAGCGCCGTTCAAGTGGCTGGTCGCGAGCGGTGCACGAGCGACCTCAGAGCCTTCGCGTACACCGCGAGCGTCAGGCTCAATGCGCCTTGTGCTGCCCGATGTCCTGGGTCCAGTCGCGCTCGCGCATGTTGTAGCGGTGCTTGAGGATGACCAGCATCATCGCCGCGGCCACGAACAGACCGAACAGGATGATGATGGTCTCGATCCTGACGTTGGCCCAGATCAGCGTTGCATACACGCCCAGCATCACGAGAATGCTCAGGTTCTCATTGAAGTTCTGCACTGCAATCGAGTGCCCGGCAGACAGCAGCACGTGGCCGCGGTGTTGCAGCAGCGCGTTCATCGGCACCACGAAATAGCCTGCCAGCGCGCCGATCACGATCATGACAACCGCTGCCACGATCGCGCCCCAGGTGATGATCGACGCGCCCATGCTGATGCCGCCGCTGGGCAGGCGCGAGAAATCAAAGAACGCGAGGCAGGCCACCAGCAGGCCCATGGCAATCCCCACGGGCAGCACGTTCAGCGAGTGCTTGAGCGATACGCGCGCCGCCGCCCACACCGAGCCGATGGCGATGCCGATGGCCACGACCGCCTGCAGGATCGCGCCCTGTGACAGCGTCATCCCCAGAGCCTGTTCCGACCACTTGAGCACGATGAACTGCAAGGTGGCGCCCGCGCCCCAGAACAGCGTTGTCACGGCCAGCGAGATCTGGCCCAGCTTGTCGCCCCACAGCACACGCAGGCAGTGGGCAAAGTCGGTGAACAGCCGCGCCGGGCTGGTGGACTGCTTGGCGTAACGCGCGCCGGTGTCCGGAATGAACAGGTTGATGAGGGCGGCCGTTGCATACATGCCGCCCACCACCGCGATGGCGGCCTCGGCTGCGTTGTCGAGCTCGTAGTCGATCATGGGAACGTCGATAGAGAGCAGGAACGCGGCCACCTTGGGCGAGACCAGGATGCCGCCGACAACAAAGCCGAGGATGATCGAGCCCACCGTCAGCCCCTCGATCCAGCCGTTGGCCACGACCAGCTTGTCCGGTGGCAGCAGCTCGGTAAGGATGCCGTACTTGGCCGGCGAGTAAGCCGCGGCGCCCAGGCCCACCATGGCGTAGGCCAGCAGCGGATGGACGCCGACGAACATCAGCGCGCAGCCGCCGATCTTGATGGTGTTGGTGATCAGCATGACCCGGCCCTTGGGCATCGAGTCGGCAAAGGCGCCCACGAACGCGGCCAGCGCAACGTAGCTGACGAAGAAGAACAGCTTCAGCATGGGCGTCATCCACTCCGGCGCATGGATGTCGCGCAGCAGGGCGATGGCGCAGATGAGCAGGGCGTTGTCGGCCAGCGACGAGAAGAACTGCGCGGCCATGATGGTGTAGAAGCCGCGGTTCATAACTGGCTGGCTGCGAGCAGCAAGGCGGGCGAGGTCAAAGCCTGACGCAAGGGGTTGAGTGTGCGCGAGCTGCGTGATCGAGGGGCGGCGGCGCGTTATATCACGCAGATATTGACGCGACGCTGTTGCGGCCGCTCTGTGCACCTCGATCCTCGGCCTGCTTGACCGAGGTCGATGAACAAGGCTCGATGCGACGCGGCATGCAGCATCAGTCCTCGGTATTCTCGGCGGCCTCGCCAGTCGAGCTCCAATCGAGTTCCCACCAAGTTCACTTGTAACCCGCTGCCGTGCCACGCCCGATCGAAGCCCGGATCTACCTCGACGCCATCGAGCACAACCTTGCTGCAGCGCGCACACGGGCTGCGGGCCGCAAGGTCTGGGCGGTGGTCAAGGCCGACGCCTATGGGCATGGGCTCGAGCGGGTGTTGCGCGCGCTCGACGCTGCCGATGGGCTCGCACTGCTCGACCTTGCGGAGGCCGAACGCGCCCGCGCGGCCGGCTGGCGCAAGCCCATCCTGCTGCTCGAAGGCGTGTTCCAGCCCGAGGATCTGGCCGAGGCGGTGCGCTTGCAACTGACGGTGACGGTGCACGAGCCGCGCCAGGTTGCCTGGCTAGCCGCAGCCAGCCCGCCGGCGCCGATCGCGGTGTATCTGAAGGCGAACACCGGCATGAACCGGCTCGGCTTCGTTGGCGAGGCGGCGCGGCGCGCCCTGTCCGACCTGCAGGCGCTGCCGTCAGTGCAGGTGACTGGCGTGTCGATGCACTTTGCAAATTCCGATGCGCCCGCTGCCTACAGCGGCGCAGTGACCGCAGCTGCGCAGCTGCAACAGTTCAATGCGCTGTTTGAGCAATGGCGGGGTGAGCGCAGCGTCAGCAATTCGGCAGCGCTGTTCACGCAGGCCGGCATCGGGGATCACTGGGTCCGCCCGGGCATTGCGCTTTATGGCGGAACGCCAGTCAGCGGCACGCCAGCGGCCAGCTTTGGACTGCGGCCGGCGATGAGCCTGCGTTCGCGGCTGGTGGCAGTGCAATCGGTGCGCGCTGGCGAGGCGGTGGGCTATGGCAGCCGCTGGATTGTGGCGTGTGACACACGCATCGGCATCGTCGCCTGCGGCTACGCCGATGGTTACCCGCGCCACGCACCTGATGGAACGCCGGTGGCCGTGGACGGCGTCATCGTGCCGCTGGCGGGCCGGGTCTCGATGGACATGATCACGGTCGATCTCGCAGATGCCCCGCAGGCCCAAGTGGGCGCGCCAGTTGAGCTGTGGGGCAGGCAGGTGCCGATCGACAGCGTGGCCGAGCGCAGTGGCACGGTGGGCTATGAACTGATGTGCGCGCTGGCGCGACGGGTGCCGGTGCGCGTGCTTGATGCGCAGGACACCCATGGCTAAGCCAAAGACCCAGTATGTGTGCGGCGAGTGCGGCGGCACCAGCCTCAAGTGGCAGGGCCAGTGCCCCAATTGCAACGCATGGAACTCGCTGTCCGAGGTGCGCGTGGAGTCGACCGCCAGCAGCAATCGCTTCGCTGCACTGGCGCCGGCCTCGGCGGTGGCGCTGCTGGGCGAGATCGAGGCGCGCGACATGCCCCGCCGCGGCACCGGCATCGAGGAGTTTGATCGCGTGCTGGGCGGCGGCCTGGTGCAGGGTGGCGTGGTGCTGATCGGCGGCGACCCCGGCATCGGCAAATCGACGCTGCTGCTGCAGGCGCTGGCTGCGATGAGCGTGATGAGCGGGGAACGCAAGGTG
>JBIIZX010000042.1:0-12291 GCA_044346055.1 Burkholderiaceae bacterium
GCGCCGCCCACGGTGGTGGCCTTGGCGAGCGCAGCGTCGAGCAACTGCGCCTGCAACCTTGCCGCCCCGTCCGCGCCGAGCAATGGAATGAGTCGCGTCTTGGCCTGCCCCGGCACAGGTGCCTTGGCAAAGACGGCAATGGCGATATGCGGCCCTGGCTGCAGCGCTGGTGGTTGCGGGCTGGTCATGGCCGCAGTGTGTCGGCCTGCCCATTGCGACCCGGGCGGCCCAAGGCATGGCTGCCGAGCACCGCGCTATCTGCGGCGCTTGCCGCCGCGCTTGCTGCGTCAGGCCGCTTTGTCTTGACCCAGCCGCACCCGGCCGAGCCTTCGATCACCAGCCAGGCACCGGCCGCGTAGAGCCGCCGCACGGCATCGGGTGAACTCGTGCGCGTGGTGACCGCCCAGGGTCCGACGTCGACGACGGGCTGATCAGTAGCAGCAAGCACACGCAAGCCGTGCGCGGGTGGCCCCAGTACGGCGATCGTGCGGGCGTCGCTTCGCAACAGGGCAACGCCGGCCAGCAACGCAAGCCAGGCCGCAAGCAGCGCCAAGGTGCCGAGCAAGAACGTCCTCACGCTGCGGGCGAAGCGGAGCATCGTCGGCCGATCGGGCGCACTGAGGCAAAGACCGGGCGCATGGCTGCTTGGGAGCGACGCTGAGCGGTCATCAATAGTCGTACAAGTGCTCGAACTGTCCGCCTGCCGCGCGCACTGCTGCAAGCAGGGTGTGCAACTCTTCCATCCGGGTATTGATCCCCAGGCGCTGGCGCGGTGCCTGCGCCGATAGCGGCACGGTAAACAGCACGCGAGTGTTGGGGAGCTG
Source organism: Burkholderiaceae bacterium (assembly GCA_044346055.1). Lineage (GTDB taxonomy): Bacteria > Pseudomonadota > Gammaproteobacteria > Burkholderiales > Burkholderiaceae_F > JALHMQ01. The sequence continues at coordinate 825 of JBIIZX010000042.1, forward strand.
GTCGGTGGCCGCGAGCACGGTGACCAGTGCCCGCCGATTGCCGGCAACCTCCACTGGCTGCACCCCTGCATCCAGCGCGGCCAGCAGCAGGTGGGTGAACGGCCGGTAACGCTCGCTGCGCACCAGCACCTGCCCCGGCGCAAGCCGCTCGATGACCTCTGCACCGCTCGTTTCCAGCCATGCATCCAGCACTGCTGGTGTGTCCGCGGCGAACACTGCAAGCGTGGTGCGGTCCACCGGGCCGAGCGAGCCCGCGGCCGCGCCGATAAGCTGCGCGTATAGCGCCTTGGCGCCGAACTCCACGCTCATTGCCAGGCGCCGCTCCCAATGGCGGATCATGGCGTCATCGTCGGCAGCCTCCGCTTGCCAAAGCGCGCCAATCTCGCGGCCAAAGTCGAACTGGTACCAGGGCGTGCGCTGCAGGAACACTGCGTATTGCTGCGCTACTTCAGCAAGATGCAGGTCGATGGCCGTCTTGCGCGGTCCGCGCAGCGTCTCAGCCAGGTGTCCGAGCGTGGTCTCGTACGCGCCCTTGGCCGCGAGTTCGAGCGTGAACGAGAAGCCGATCGTGTAGAGCATGAGCTTGGTGTCGCCCTGGTCGCCGCCATAAGCCGCGGCAACGCGGTTGAGCCGGCACAGGCTGCGCCAGTAGCCGGCCACGCTGCTGCGATAGCCAAAGTCGGATTCGTTGCCGGTGGCGAGCAATGCGGCCAGGTCCTCGTAGGCGTGGACGATGAACCACTCGGGATACGACAGAAAGCTGTCGACCTCGGGACGGCGATAACCGGCGGGCGGGGCGGCGACCAAGCTCGGCAGGGCGGCGGCAGGTGCCGGCACCTGGTTACCCGCCACGTCGGCACTGCAGCGGTACTCCATGCTTGCAACCGTGGCGCCAATTGCAACAGCGCCGAGCACGACGAAGGCTGCCAGCGTCCACAGGGCTGCGCGCAACAGCCGCCTGCGCTTCATGCCGGCGGCCAGCGGCGGGCCAGCACGGTGCCGGCAAAGAGGGCAAAGCCGCCAAGCGACAGGTGCGGCAGGTTGGCGAGGATCTTGATCGTCAGCGGCATCTGCACGATGCCGTTGACCAGGATCCCGCCGTCCAGGTAGCCGCTGCCGAGGGCGAGCCCCATAAGTCCATCGGCCAGATACAGGCTGCCGAAGATCGTCAGATACAGGCGGCTGGCGCGCGCCGACAGCCAGGCCGCGATGCCGGCCCACAAGGCCGAGGCGGCATGAAGTGCGTCGTCAAACAGATCGAGCGCAAAGATGCCGAACACCGTGCCATCCGGTTGCCTGACGCCGGGGATGTAGTTGAGCGAGGTCACCAGCGCCAGGATGAGGCAATAGATGAAGGCGATGCGGCGCAGTGGGTGCATGGGGTCTTTGGCCGTGGGTCAGGCGAAGTAGCGATCCCACAGTGCATGCCGGAACACGCCCTGCGGGTCATAGTGCTGCTTGCGCTCGGCGAAGTAGGCGGCGCGCGGATAGGCGCGCTCCACCTGGTCGCGCCGCGCGTGCAGCCGATAGGGCAGGTAGAAGCTGCCGCCGATGGCCAGCACGCGATCGACCAGTGCTTCGGTCATGCGCTGCATGGCCTCGTCGGCAGCTGGCGTCGCCGGATAGGAAAACAGCATGACCGCGGCCACGCGCGCCGCGGGCGCATAGGCGAGCACGCTGGTGCGGTCCGGCGCCAGCCAGCGCAGCGTGACGTTGAGCAGTTCCTGGCGCGCGGCGAGGATGATGTCCCGACACGCGCTCACGAACTCGCCAAAGCGTTCGGGCGGTACAAAGTACTCATGCAGAATGTCCGTGAGCTGCTGATCCCGCCCGGTGAGGTTTGCCACTGGCTCGTTCATCAACGTGTTGCGCGTGGCGCGGCCCGGGTTGTGTTTGCGTTCCAGCTGCCAGCGCGCCGCCTTCATTTTCTCCGAGCCATATTGCGAGCGGAACAGCTCGCGCGAGACCGCGCCGCTCAAGCCACCGCCCGCGCCCGCAGGCGGAACACGGCCATCCGGCGCCGGCACTGGGCGGTAGGTGACAAGCAGCGCCTCGTCGAAGAATGCCTCGCGCGCTACCGACAGCCGGCCGTAGGCCATGCGCACATCGCGGTCCGCCTCGAGCAATTGCGCCATGCGCAGTCCAAGGCGCGCTGACGGCATCAGCTCCGGCGTGGGCTCCAGCAAGCTGTTGCGCACCATCTCCGCCTCGACTTCGAGCACGATGCCCACCATGCCGTAGCCGCCGGCCACGAGCGAAAAGAGCTCGGCGTTCTCGTCGCGCGAGCAACGCAGCACGCTGCCGTCAGCGAGCATCAGGCGAATCGCGCTTACGGTCTCGGCAAACGGGCCAAACGGCGCCGGCCAGCCGTGCGCGTTGACGCACAGCGTGGCAGCCACGCCGAAGTCCGAATTCGATTGCATGACCGCAGGCGAGAAGCCGAGAGGATCGAGCCGCGCAATGACTTGATGCCAGCGCGCTCCGGCGTGGGCGCGGTAGCGCTGTTGTGCGGCATCCGCAAGGCAGGTCGCGTCGTCAAAGGTCAGTGCAGCGCCACCCTGCGGCAAGGCTTGAGCGCCCATCGAGTGACGCGCCGCGCCAAGCACTACGGGCCGGCCGCTCGCATGTGCGCGCGCCAGCTCCCCGCGCAATGCCGCCAGCAGCGTCGGGTCATCGGCCCCGCCGCGCAGCACCCGATGATGGTCGACACGGCGACGGTTCATCCGGCTGGCGTCGTCCAGTTCGACGTCGAAGCCGGCCGCCGGCACCCCCTTTGGCTGGCCCGCCGCTCGCGTCCAACCAGGCAGCGCTGCAGCTCCGGCCAGACCGCCCACCATGCCGCCCACGAGCGCACGTCGGCGCAGTGCATAGGTCTTCACCATCCCTCCCCACTGGCAGAAAATCTGGACAAGCTATTGCGCGCGCAGCACATCGGCTGCGCCAAGATAGGAGAGCAGCAGTGCATTGAAGCTCGTCGTGTCCTCGAGATGCGGAATATGGCCGATGCCCGGCATCACCTCAAGCCGCGCGTAGGGCAACAAGTTGGCCAGGTGTTGCCCCTGCGGCAGCGGCGTCACGCGGTCAGCGTCCCCCCACAACACCAGCGCCGGCATGGCGAGGCGCCGATAGCGTTCCGGTTGCGCACTGGCCGGACGGCCGGGCCGCAGCACGAACTGCTCAGCCCAGTCGCCGATCGCCTGGGTGGCCTGCGTGAGCACCAGCGGCTGCCGATACACCTGGATGCGTGCCTCCGTGAGCGCGTCGTGCCGCGCGGTGAACTGCTCGATGAAAAAGCGCGTGGCCCAGGGGTTGGTCCCAGTCGCGGCGACGACCACCTCGCGCAGCATGTCCTTGCCAAGCACCGCGGCCACGAGCGTCGGCGGTGTTGCATTGGTCGCAGCGGCGGCAGCGTCGGCCGCTGGCGCCGATTGCAGGCCGAGTGCGACGGCCACCAGCACCAGCCGATCAAAGCGCTCTGGTGCCTGCATGGCGGCTTCGATCACGGCGCGACCGCCAAACGAGTGAACGACGATGGTGACGCCGCGAATGCCCAGCGCGTCCATGGCATCGAGAATGCGTGCCGCGCTGGCCACCGTGCCGTAGTCGCGATTGGCGGGTGGGCGGGCGAAACCGAAAGGCGGCAGGTCGAGTGCGACCACGCGGTACCCCGCTGCTGCCAGTTGGGCCATGGTGCCGCGCCAGGTCTCGCTCCATGCACCCACGCCGTGAATCAGGACGATCACCGGCCCGTCGGCGCGGCCCGCCTCCTGGACGTACACCTCGGTGTCATGGGTTGCCACGAAGCGGCCACTGGCTGGCGCCGCCTGCGTGCGCGTCTGCACTTCGCGCCCTTCGGCCAGCAGGCGCAGCGTCCCCAGCGCGCCTACGATGACCAGCAGCACGATCAGGGCGGTGGCAAGCAGTGCGACGGCGAGCCGGCGGAGCACACGCATCGCACTATTTCCTGCGCAAGCCGCGGCGCGATTGCCCGCGCATTGCAGTGGTCGCGCCGGCTGTGCTCATCGCTTGCCCCGTGTCATCACAGCACGCCCTTCATCGCAGCATGTCCTTCAACGCATTGCTCGATAGCGGCGCGCCAGCTCGTCCGGATCGGCGCCAAGATAGTAGGCGAGCCGCAGCCGCCACATCAGCACGATGGTGCGCCAGGCGCCGCGCGTGTCCCAGCGGCGGCCGGAGGTTTTCACTTGGGCGCGCAGTGCCAGCGGCGCCGACAGGCGCCTGGCGCGGCGTGAGAACTCGATGTCCTCCATCAAGGCAATGGGCGCGAAGCCTTCGAGCGCGACGAACGCCCCGCGTGTGACGAAGATCGCTTGGTCGCCGGTGCAGATGCCGGTCAGGCGCGAGCGCCAGTTCATCATGAAGGTCACCAGCGGCAGCCAGGGCGAGCGGCCGCTGATGTGCACGTCGAAGCGGCCCCACACGCGCCGGTCGTTTGAGAGCGCGCGGAAGATCAGCCGGTCGGCCTCGTGCGGCAGTTCGGTGTCGGCGTGCAGGAACAGCAGCACGTCGGCGTCGCTGGCCGCCGCATCGCGCGCGCCGGCGTTCATCTGCAGGGCGCGTCCGCGCGCGCTGACGATGATGCGATCGGCCAGAGCCTCGGCAGCCCGCCCACTGGCGTCCTGCCCGTGGGCAAGCTGCGCATCGGCAAGCTGCGCATCGGCGATCTGCCCATCGGCAACCTGCCCATTGGCCGCCAGCACGCTGCCATCGTGGCTGCCGCCGTCGACCACGATCACCTTGGCGCCGCGCGCGCGCAGCGGCGCCAGTTTGGCCAGGGCCGGGCCAATGACGGCGGCCTCGTTCAGGACGGGGACGATGATCGCCAGGCGCATTGCGGCTCTTGGAGGTGGGGCGTCAAGATGATCGCGAGCATCGAAGTTCTGAGCGTAAGGCGAAACGGCAGGCTGCCTGACCCGGTGATTGCACGGACGCAAAACTGCTGCCCTCGGAGCGTCCCGGGCGTAAACTGGACGCTGGCCCGTCACGACGCAACGACACGAAGCAAGGCGTGCAAGATGATCGTGCGGCGCCTGCATCGGAGGGATGCGTGGGGCGCGGCACACAGTCTGCAAGCAACGGGTCAGACAGCAGTGCAGCAGGTGCAGCAGCCGCGGTAGAGGCCGTGGCCAGTGGTAGCGCCGCTGACGCGACTGCTTCGCACGCGCCCGCCGGCGCGTTTAACGCTGCCGGCGCTTACGGCGCTGCCCCGATCTTCGACGGCAGCATCGTTGCCATCGGCGCTTCTGCCGGCGGGCTCGACGCGCTCGAGCGCCTGTTCGACCGCCTGCCTGCCGACACCGGTGCAGCCTTCGTGGTGATCCAGCACCTGTCGCCGGATCACAAGTCGATGATGGACAACCTGCTGGCGCGCCACACGCCAATGCCGGTTCAGGTGGCCACCCAGGGCGTACCGCTGGAGGCCAACCGGGTCTTCCTGATTCCGCCCGGCATGACCATGACCATCGAGCAGGCGCAACTGCAGCTGATCAAGAAGCCCGAGCACGGGCTGTCGCTGCCCATTGAGACCTTTTTCCGCTCCATGGCCGCCAACTTTGGCCCCCGCGCGCTGGCAGTGGTCCTTTCCGGCACCGGCTCGGATGGCGCACGCGGCGTCCTCACCGTGAACGAAGAGGGCGGCGTGGTGATGGTGCAGTCGCCGGACTCTGCCAAGTTCGATGGCATGCCGCGCTCGGCGATTGCCACGGGCCTGGCTGACGATGTCGCCAATCCCGAGGAGCTGGCGAGCCGCATTGCCGACTACCTGCGTAACGGGTCGCTGGAGCGCGAGCCGGGCGAGGAAGGCCGGCGCCAGGGCGCGCTGTCGGACCTGCACCTGTCCTCGCTCGATGCCGTGCTGCAGTCGCTGATGAGCGCCAGCGGCATCAACTTTCGCGAGTACAAGCCGGCCACCGTGATCCGCCGCATCGAGCGGCGCCTGCAGCGCTGGCCCAGCCTGAAGATCTTTGCCACCGACATCGAGCAGGAGTACCTGGATCACGCCTCGGCCGGTGTGTATCCGGAGACCATCGCCGCGGAAGTGTCGGCCGATCGGCTGGAGCGGTTTTTCGTGCATCGCGGTGGCAGCTATGTAGTGCGCAACGAGCTGCGCCAGCACATGATCTTCGCGCGCCACAACCTGGTCGACGATCCGCCATTTACGCGGATGAATCTCGTCACCTGCCGCAACATGCTCATCTACCTGCAGCCGCGCGCGCAGGATGCAGTGCTCTCGCGCCTGCACTACGCGCTGAACGCGGACGGGTATCTCTTCATGGGGCCGAGCGAATCGCTGGGGCCCCTGCATGACGACTTTTCCGCCGTCAGCGCCAAGCACAAGATCTTCAAGGCGCTGCGGCGCGGCCGCGCGGTGATGACCACCGACGGCGGCGGCAAGTCGGCCACCGCGCGCCAGCGGCGCAGTGTCTACGCCAGTCGCCGGCCGAGTGGGCCTGATGCCTCGCTGCAGCAGGGGGCTCTGGCCGTGCTGCTGCAGGACTTTTCCGCGCCCGCGCTGCTGATCGGCCGCGACCGCGCGCTGGTGCATGTCTTTGGCGGCGGTCGCCGCTACCTGTCGATTCCAGATGGCGACGCCAGCCTGGACGTGCTCAACCTGCTGCCCAAGCCGATCGCGGCTTCGGCAGCGGCCATGCTGCACGTGGCACAACGCTCGCCGGCACCAGGCAAGCCGGCGGCGGCCCTTGAGCGCCGCTCGCATGTGATCGACGTCACCTTGGCCGACGGGCGCACCGAGCGCATCCAGCTGGTGGCGCGGCCGCTTCCCAACGAGCAGGGCGAGGGCGACGGCGGCATCTTGCTGGTGTTCGAGCCGGTGCCCACCGCCGCCGTGACGATCGATGCCGGCGCCAATGTGGACCTGCAGGCGCATATCGAGGCGCTCGAGCGCGAACTCACCAACACGCGCGCCAGCCTGCAGCAGACCATCGAGGAGCTGGAGACCGCCAACGAGGAACTGCAGGCCACCAATGAAGAACTGATCGCCAGCAACGAGGAGCTGCAGAGCACCAATGAGGAGCTGCAGTCGGTCAACGAGGAGCTGTTCACGGTCAATGCCGAGTACCAGGAGAAGGTCGACGTGCTCAACCGCGTCAACGCCGACCTGGAAAACGTCTCGCGCGCCACCTCGATCGCCACCCTGTTCATCGACGAGAACCTGCAGCTGTCGCGCTTCACGCCCGAGGCCACGCTGCTGTTCAAGGTCAAGAGCAGTGATGTGGGCCGCTCGATCGAGGACTTTGCCAACCTGCTCGACTATCCGGAGTTCTTCAGCGACCTGCGCCGCACGCTGCGCGAGGGTCATGTGATCCAGCGCGAGGTGGCCGATCGCAACGGCTGCTGGTACCTGGCGCGCATCCAGCCGTATTCGCAGACCGCGCACTCGGCGCGTCGCGCCGTGGTGAGCTTCATCGACGTCTCATCGGTCAAGGACGCGCAGCGCCTGCAGGCCGTGATCGATTCACTGCCCGAGCACCTGGCCGTGCTCGACGCTGGCGGCGTGATCATGCTGGTCAACCAGGCTTGGCGCGACTTTGCGCGCGCCAATGGCGATGCGGATCTCACCCTGACCGGCCCGGGCACCAATTACCTGCGCGCCTGTGAGCCGGTGGAAGATGATGAATTCGGGCGGCAAGCGCAGGCGGGGCTCAGCGACGTGCTGGCCGTCCGCCGCAAGAACTTCAGCCTGCAGTATCCCTGCCATTCACACACCGAGCAGCGCTGGTTCCTGATGCACGCGGCGCCTATCAACTGGCCCGGCGGCGGCGCGGTGGTTTGTCACGTGAACATCACGCCGTTCATGCAGCAGCAAACACAGCAGCAAGTGCAGCAAGAACGGCGGCAGCCTACGCAGCCGCTCGCGCCATGAGCACGCGAACAAGGAAAAAGGCACGACCGTGAAGGACCGGATGGATGCTGGCGGGGCCACACCCGCAACCGAGAGTGGCGACGACCGCGAGCAGCTGCGCGATCAGATGAAACTCAAGGCCATGGCCGCATTGCGCCGTGGCGAGTTTGATCTGGCCGAGCAGGCCATCGCGCGCGGCGATGCGACACTGGCCGAGCTGGTGGAGAACCTGCGCATCTACCAGATGGAACTGCAGATGCAGGCCGACGAGCTGATGCGCAGCCAAGCGCAGACGCAGCAGGCGCTGGATCGCTTTTCCTTGCTGTTTTGCAGCCTCCCGGTGGCAGCCCTGCTGGTCGATGGCAATGGCGTCGTGCTGGAGGCCAACCGGCACGCGGAGGAGGACTTCGGCATTTCCAGCGCCATGATGCGCGGCTACCTGTTTCACCGGCTGATCGATGCCGACGACTACCAGGCCGAGGTGCGCGGGGCACTGCTGGATGCGCGGGCGCGCGGCCATGCCGACGTGGCGGCGGTGCGCTTTCGCGCGGCCGCAGGGCAGCAGATAGTGGGCGACCTACATATCGAGTCGCTCGCGGACCCGGTCAGCGGCGTGCAGCAGTACGCCTGCGTCATGATTGACCGCACGCAGCAGCTATCGGACCTGGAGCAGTTGCAGAGTTCGCTGGCGCAGCTGCGCGCGCGCGAGCAGGAAAACCGCGAGCTGGCCGATGCCATGCTGCGCAACTCGCACGCCGTGCTGACGCTCGATGCTGCCGGCTGCATCAGCTGGGCCAGTGAAGATGTCCTCGAGCTCACCGGCTACTCGCCGCAGGAGCTCAATGGCCATCCCGTGCTCAAGCTGCTGGGTAACGACGACAGCGTCATGGCCGATTGCAGCAAACGCATTGCACAGGGCGCCAGTGGGCGGCACGCCTCTGCCCTGCTGCGGCGCAAGGACGGCACCGCACGGACCGTGACGCTCGACCTGCTGGCGGCGCAGGACCCGGCGCCAAGGTTCATCGTGCTGTTGATCGAGCAGGCGCGCATCGCGGCCTGATGCGCTGGTTGGCGCTGGTTGGCGCTGGCGCCACCCGGCGAGCTGGTTGACGGATAGGCAAGGTGCGGAATCACCACCGATCATCGGCGCGAATACGTCGTCCGGCGATGCCCACCTCGGCTCAGGCTGGGCCAAACTCCTAGACTTGCTGCGAGAATCGAGTTAGCTTCTTCACGCCGCACGCGCAGTCCGCAACCGCGATCCTCAATCCTCAATCCTCAATCCGACCCACCCCAGGCTGCCCCTGCATGAGCGATCAGCCAACCAACGAACGCGACACCACGCACTCGGCGGACCAGATCCTGGCCGAGACGAGCACGGTGTGCGTGCGCGCGCTGCGCTACCACTGGCCACAGTTGTGCGGCGACATCGCCCGCCAGGTGAGCGAGGCGGCAGATTCGGGGGTCGTCATCACGCGCACCGGCCTCACGTTGTTCCGCGGCAACGTCGAGGCATTGGGCAATCGCGTGCTCGAAGCGCTCGATGAAGAACTGCGCCGTGCGCGTGCCGAGTTTCTCGCGGCCGGCTCGCGCGGCAGCTTTCCACCGCCGACCGAAGGCACGCTGCCGGGCCTGTCGGCCTTCGAGCAGCAGATCTTGTTGTCCCGCATCGGCGCGCGCCTGACCGATCCGTCGGAGACCGACTTTCAGCAGGTGTGCTGGCGCCTGGCCAATTTGATCGATGTGCGCGTGGTGCCGCCCAGTCACAACCCGTTTCGCCCGGCGGTGTTCGTGCGTGCCTTCATGCGCGCCTTTGTCAACCAAAGCATCCGTACCGACGAGCTGCTGCCGCTCACGCAGCAGATCGACCTGCCGCTCACCGTGCCGCTGCGGCAGACCTATGCGGATCTCAACCGCGCGCTCGATCGCCTGGGCGTGCCGCTGGTGCGCAGCATGGCCGGCGGGCCGAACACTGCCTATGCGCAGGTCGACCTGGATAGAGCGGAGGGCACGCGTCGCGCCGATGCGACGCTGCTGGGCCTGTACGACCGTGTGAACCAGCCATTGCCAGCCCGGCCCGCTGCCGCCGCGAGCGCACAGCCAGCCGGGGAGTCCGCCGCTGTGGCCAGCGCGATCGCAGCTGTCGCCGAGGGCAAGGGCGGGCCGGCAACGACTCTTCCACTCACACCCGAGGCACTCCGCTCGCTCTTTGCCGCACCCCTGCAAACCCTGCTCGAGCGCTTTGATCGCGGTGAAGCGGCGCCGCTGCCGCGCGAGTTGATCAATGTGCAGCAACTGGCCGACGGTCGCATTGCCAGCCTCAGCCTGCTGGTGATCGATCTCGCCTTTGACCGGCTGCGCGACGATCCGCTGGTCGCGGATGCTTTTCGCGACCTGATCGCCTACCTCAAGCTGCCGGTGCTGCGCGCAGCGCTGCTCGATGGCGCGGTACTCACCTCCGGTTTCAGTGCGCCGCGCCGCCTGGTCGACCGGCTGGCTGCGGTCTCACTCGGCTGGCAGCCGGGCAGCCAGGACAGCGAACTGTTGCTGGGTGCCGCGCGCGCCGCCGTCCGCGCAGTGTTGGCCGGCGATGGCAGCGTGGCCAGTATCGAGAGCGCACTGGCCGGCTTCGAGGGCTTCATCGCCGCCGCCGAGGCTGCGCTGGCCGATCCGGTGTCACGTGCCAAGCGCGCCTTTGCCCAGTCGCAGGAGGCCGAGGCGCTCAAAGTCCGCATCAGCATTGAAGTCGGCAAGGCGCTGCGGGGCATGCAGGTCGAGCCCTACCTGCGCGACTTTCTGTTCAAGCGCTGGGTCGGCGTGATCGTGCGCGCAGAGGGCGACGACGAGCGCACGGCAGGGCTTGCTGCGCCGTTCCGCGAGTTGGTGGGCCCGCTGATCTGGAGCGTGCAGCCCAAGCTGGATCCGGCCGAGCGCACGCGGCTGATGGAGTCGCTGCCCGAGTTGCTGCGCGTCATCACCCGCGGGCTCGAGCTCGTCGAGGCGCCGGCCACCGAGATCACCGAGTTCCTGTCGCAACTGATGCGCACTCACGCGCACGCCATGCAGGCAATGTGGATGGTCAATGCATCTCTGCCTGTCAGGGATCCCTGACGCTCTTTGCGCGCGTTTTCCTACGCGCCGTTTGCCTGCTGCGCCAGGGCTGCGGCCCGGCACTCGTCCTTGAATCGGAAACGCCGCTGAATTGCCGGCCTTACACGGCGTTTGCCACGGCCGCTGCACGACGATGCTTTCGTCTCGTGCCGCCAGCCGCGTTGGCCGGGCGCACAGGAAAGGCGCCTCTCATGCTCAGTGTGCTTGCCGAGCCGCATGGCTGGCTGTTGATCGTGCTCCCCGTGCTGTATGTGCTGCTGCGTGCGCCCATCGTCACGGCCGAAATGCTGCGATCGCTGGTGGCCACGCGCGGGCGCGAAGCGGCTGCCCGCGAGTTGATCGCGCGCGTTGAGCGCGGGCGGCGCTTGGATCAGTGCGGTGTGCTGGTCACGTGGCTCGCGACCGTTGCCCTGCCGGCGCTGCTGGCCTGGCCGCTGTTCGCCTTCAGCTGCTACTGGTTCACCGAACGCGCCC
>JBIIZX010000043.1:0-12197 GCA_044346055.1 Burkholderiaceae bacterium
GCTCATCCTGAACCAGTTGCCGGGCTGGGTCGGGATCGAGGTGTCGACCGCGCTGCTGTCGCACATCGAGTTCATGATCTTCGGCGCCCTGATCGTGTTTTTCCTGATCGTCGAGCCGCATGGCCTGGCGCGACTCTGGGCCATTGGCAAGGAGAAGCTGCGGTTGTGGCCTTTCCCGCACTAGTCAGGCCGCGCGAAAGTGCACCCCAACTTTCGCGCGATGGAATTTGAAAACTATCGCTGGCGGAGCCAGTCGATTGTTTTGAGGTAACTGCAACGGGAAGGGCGAAGCCCTTCCGGGCAGAAAAGACGGCGCGGAAATCCGCGCCAGTGGTCAACCAAGGAGACTAGACAATGGCAATTTCGCTTCGACTGAAGGCGATCGCAGCGGCGGCCGGTGTGGCTGCTGTTGCTTCGCTAGGCATGGCGCCCTTGGCGGCGGTCGCCCAGCAAAAGGGTGGGGCCGCGGCGAAAGGGCCGATGGAGCAGTTCGTCCCGGTCCTCGTCTATCGGACCGGCCCGTTCTCGCCCAACGGCACACCGTGGGCCAACGGCTTCGTCGACTATCTGAAGCTGGTGAACGCGCAGGGCGGCATCAACGGGGTACGCATCACGTTTGAGGAATGCGAGACCGGCTACGCCACCGACCGCTCGGTCGAGTGTTACGAGCGACTGAAGGGCAAGGGTCCGACCGGTGCAGCCGCGTTCAACCCGCTGTCCACCGGCGCGACCTTCGCACTGACCGACAAGGCGCCCGTCGACAAGATTCCGGTGGTCACGATGGGCTATGGCCGCAGCGAATCGGCCGACGGTCAGGCCTTTCCGTGGAACTTCCCGCTGCTGGGCAGCTACTGGGTCGGCGCGGACATCCTGATTCAGCACCTTGGCAAGGTCAATGGCGGCATGGACAAGCTGCGCGGCAAGAAGATCGCGCACGTATTCCACGACTCGCCGTTCGGCCGTGAGCCGATTCCGATGCTGCAGGAGCGCGCGAAGATGCATGGCTTCGAGCTCATCCTGCTGCCGGTGACCTCGCCGGGCGTGGAGCAGAAGGCCACCTGGCTGCAGATCCGTCAGCAGCGGCCCGATTATGTGCTGCTATGGGGCTGGGGCGTGATGAACTCCACGGCCATCCGCGAAGCCGTGGCCACGGGCTTTCCGCGCGATCGGATGTTCGGCGTGTGGTGGGCCGGCGCCGAGCCGGACGTGACGCCGGTGGGCGCGGACGCCAAGGGCTACAACGCGCTGGCGCTGCAGCACGGTGCCGGTCAGGCGAAGGTACATCAGGACATCCTGGGCCTGGTGCATGGCAAGGGGCAGGGAACCGGGCCGCGCGAAGAGGTCGGCAGCGTGCTCTACACGCGCGGGATGATGAACGCCATGCTGACCGTCGAGGGCATACGCCGCGGCATGGTCCGGTACGGCAATCGCCCCTTGACCGGCGAGGAAGTGCGTTGGGGCCTGGAGAACCTGGCGCTCGACCAGAAGCGGCTCGACGCGCTGGGCTTTGCCGGGGTGATGCGCCCCGTGTCGACCAGCTGCCGCGACCACCAGGGCTCGCAGTACGCGCGCATCCAGAGCTGGGACGGCGCCAAATGGGGCTTCACCTCTGACTGGTACGAGGCCGACATGGCGATCCTGACGCCAATGATCCGGCGCGTCGGCGAGGCCTATGTCAACGAGAAGAAGCTGACCATGCGCAACTGCGCGGCCGAGCTGGCAGCGAGTGAAGCTGCTGCCACCAAGGGCGCAGCGAAGAAGTAAGCGGCACGCGAGGACCAGGGCCCGGTCACGGTCCTCGCCGCGCCCGGTGTCCGCCGGGCGGCTGCGATGAGGGCGCTTGCACGAGCGCCTTCATCGAGAGCGCCATCCAAGGCAACCAGCGAACACATCGGAGCAGGCACAGGTGACCAGCGCAGCACTGCTTAACGTCAACGGGATCGAGGTCATCTACAACCACGTGATCCTCGTGCTAAAGGGTGTCTCGCTGTCTGTGCCGGCGGGTGGCATCGTCGCGCTGCTCGGCGCCAACGGCGCCGGCAAGACCACCACGCTGCGCGCGGTGTCCAACCTGCTGGCTGGCGAGCGCGGCGAAGTCACCAAGGGCTATATCGAGTACAAGGGCCAGAAAGTCCACGCACTCACCGCCTATGAGTTGGTCAGGCGCGGCGTCGTTCAGGTGATGGAAGGCCGACGCTGCTTTGCGCACCTCACGGTCGAAGAAAACCTGCTGACTGGCGCCTACGCGCGCGCCGCTGGCCGGGCGGAGGTGGCTGCCGATCTCGAGAAGGTCTACGCCTTCTTTCCGCGCCTGAAGCAGCGGCGTTCCTCGCAGGCCGGATACACCTCCGGCGGCGAGCAGCAGATGACCGCCATTGGCCGCGCGCTGATGGCCCGGCCAGACATGATCCTGCTCGATGAGCCGTCGATGGGCTTGGCGCCGCAGGTCGTCGAAGAGATCTTCGGCATCGTGCAGAGCCTGAACGACAAGGAAAAGGTGTCCTTCCTTCTTGCGGAGCAGAACACCAACATTGCGTTGCGCTATGCACATTACGGCTACATCCTGGAGAGCGGCCGTGTGGTGATGGACGGGGCAGCCAGGGAGCTTGCCGAGAACGAGGACGTCAAGGAGTTCTATCTTGGTGTCTCGGGCGAGGGACGCAAGAGCTTCAAGGATGCGAAGTTCTACCGCCGCCGCAAGCGCTGGCTCGCTTGACGGCTGGCGAGGGCGGCCCGATGCGTCGTTGCGCTCGCTTGTCGTACCCGGATGTACTGCCTGCGCTCGCGCGCCTAGCCTCGGGCCGCCTTCGCAAGCCGCGATCATGGTCGGGCCAGCAGTGAATTTCGAACGCGCCCGGGCCTTCTGCGCATCGCTGCCGGCGGTCACCGAGGACATCAAGTGGGGCGCGGATCTTTGCTTCTGTATTGGCGGCAAGATGTTTGCTGTCACGTGGCTCGATGGCGGCAAGGCCTCGGGGTTCAGCTTCAAGGTCGATGAGCATCGGTTCCTCGAACTCACCGATCGCGCCGGCATCATCGCGGCGCCCTACCTCGCACGCGCGAAGTGGGTGCAGGTCAAGGCGGCCGATGCCCTGAGCGATGCCGAGGTGCGTGAACTGCTCGCGCGTTCGCATGCGCTGGTCGCATCCAAGCTCACGCGTGCGCTGCGGCGCGAGCTCGGGCTCGAGACAGCACCACCGCCACCATCGCCGTTCACATCCTCCAGACCCTCCAAAGCCTCCCATGACCCAGCCCCTCGAGTCGCGCGAAACCCGCGCCCCCGCCGAACGCGAGCGTGACCTGCTGGCGCGGCTGCCCGCGCTGATCGACGCTGCGCTGCGCGCGCCCGGCTGGCGCGCGCACCTCGGCCCGGTCGACGCACGCAGCATCACCTCGCGCGCCGCGCTGGCGCAGTTGCCCGTGCTGCGCAAGAGCGACCTTGTGCGGCTGCAGCGCGAGGCGCCACCGTTTGGCGGCTTTGCGGCCGAGCCGTTGGCGCACTTCGGCCGCCTGTTCTCCTCGCCCGGCCCGATCTATGAACCCGAAGGTCGCGGCGAGGATCCATGGCGCGCCGCGCGCGGCCTGGCCGCAGCGGGCTTCGGGCCGGGCGAGATCGTGCTCAACACCTTCTCGTATCACCTGGTGCCCGGCGGCTTCATCCTCGACAGCGGCGCACGCGCGCTCGGCTGCGCGGTGATTCCCGCTGGCCCCGGCAACACCGAGCAGCAGCTCGAGTTGATCACGCAACTGCGCCCCACTGCCTACACCGGCACGCCGGACTTTTTGAAGATTCTTCTCGATGCCGCGCACGCGGCCGGTCGCGATGCCTCGAGCATCCGCAAGGCGGCCGTCTCCGGCGCAGCCTTTCCGGCCTCGCTGCAGGCCGAGATCAAGGCGCGCGGCGTCGATGCCTACCAGCTGTACGCAACCGCAGACCTCGGCGTCATCGCTTACGAAAGCTCAGCACGCCAGGGCATGGTCGTGTCGGAGGACGTGCTTCTCGAGATCGTGGGGCCGGACGGTATGCCGGTGCCCGAGGGCGAGGTGGGCGAAGTGGTGGTCACCTCGTTCGACCCCGCCCATCCGTGGCTGCGGCTTGCGCTCGGCGATCTGTCGGCGGTGCTGCCCGGCGTGTCAACGTGTGGCCGGACCAACACGCGCATCAAGGGCTGGCTGGGGCGCGCCGATCAGACCAGCAAGGTCAAGGGCATGTTCGTGCGGCCCGAGCAGGTGGCCGAGGTCGTCAAGCGCCATCCGCAGATCGTCAAGGCGCGACTGCTCGTGAGCCGCCGCGGCGAGACCGACACGATGACGCTCAAGGTCGAGACCACGGCGGCGACGATTGACTTTTCCGCTGCGGCGGCAGAAACGTTGCGCGGCATTACCAAGCTGTCAGGCACGGTGGAACTGGTGCCAGCGGGCAGCCTGCCGAGTGATGGCAAGCTGATCGAGGATACGCGCGGCAATTGAGGCGCAGAGGCAAACAGAGACAAGCACTGGCAAGCAGCGGCAAGCAGCGGCAAGCGATGGCAAACAGTGGCGAGCAGTCGCAGGCCCTGGGAAGCGGTGGCCAAGGACGCCAAAAACCGCGCAGAAATGAAAAAGGGCCGCGAGACGATGCGGCCCTTTTCCATTCTGGCTTGAGCGGTGTCAGCGGCGGGCTGCTTTCGCTGCCGCCTTCACCGGGGCGGCCTTGACCGCGCTTTTCTTGGCGGCAGTGATCGGCTTGACCACTGCCTTCTTCGCTGCTGGGGGCGGCGGCGGGGGCGCCATCTGCGTGTCGGGCAAGGTCGGCTTCAGGCTGATGGTCTGGCGCGGCGGTGGCGGCGTGGCAGCCTCCTCGCTGATGGCCCAGAGCTTGAGCAAGTCCGCCTGCGACGGCACGTTGCCGGCGCTGACGCGCTGGCGCCGCGCTGCAACGGAGTCGCGCACGATCTTTTCAACCACGTCGAGCGGCAGACGGTTCAGGTCCGAGAACTTGATAAGGCTGCGCTTGACGTCCACACCCTGCAGCGCGTCCTTGTGCTTGATGACGACGTCCTGCTCCGCCACGAACAGCGACATATGCCGTTTGCTCGATTCGAGCGCGAACAGCGGCCCGTCGAGCTCGTAAAAGGCGAGCCCGTAGCGCATGCTCTCGCGCACGCCTCTGGCAGAGCGGCGGATCATGCTGCACACGCGCGCCATTGCCACCCGTCGATCAGGCGGCAGATCGCGCAAGTAGGCGCCAACCGTTGTTGCTGGGGCGGTGCTGGCGGTGCCCGTCATCGAAATAAACCTCCGGCTAATCCATTGGATTTTACCGGAAAGCGGCTACTCGCTCCTGCGGCTGCCCTTTGCCCCGCATAACGCCCCGTTTATTGCCCTCGCAATGCCTTATCTAGGCCGGGCCACGCCACGCCCCACGCAACCCTACCTGTTGCCCTGCTGCAAGCGCTTGAGCATGGCCTCGCGATCGGGATAACGGCTGCATTCAACCTGCCCCAAAGTGGCCGCCGTAAAGCGGGCGCTGGCGGCGTCCGCCCGGATCACTGCGCCGGCGCCGACGAGCCGCAGTTCATTGCTGTTGGCTGCCGCCGGCCGCCACTTGGCGCCCAGCACCACATAACCCGCCTCCTGGCCGCCGCGGCCCACGCACTGCACGCTCGCGGTATCACCGGCCACCTCGCCCGGCCACTGGCGCTCGTCCAGCACCTGGAATCGCAGCCGCGCCTGGTTGCTGGCCAGCACCTCGACGACCGCGCGCCGCACCAGCCACGTCCGCACCACGCCCTGGCACTCGGCAACCCACACTTCAAGGTCGGTGTTGGGCAGGCGCGAGCGCCAGGCGGCGTCCACCGTGCATCCTGGGGGCAGTTGCAGGCCGACGCCCGGCTCGCTGTAGACGGGGCGATTGACGTAACTGGCCACCTCCGCCGAGGCCGAGTCGGGCAGCAGCGGCGCGAGCAGCAGGAGCAGTGCTGGCAAGCGCACCGACGCGGGCACAAGCGAGCGCAAGGGCGAGTGCAGCAGCGAGGCCACCGATCGCCGCAACGAGTCGCGCAGTGATTTCATGCGCACGAGCCTAACCCGGCCGGTAGAAGATGAAGTCGGATGAAAAGTCCACCCTGAGCAGCTGATTGCGCTGTTTGGCCTCGCAACTGGCCGGCGGCATGCCGCCGCGGGTGTTTACCCGCTGCACATAGGTCACGCCGTCCAGGGCACCCTTACCGAACGCCGTCGTCGACAGCAGCAGCCAGCGCAGGTCGCTGCGGCTGGGTGCCTCGTCGTAACTCACGACCTTGCCCAGAAGGCGGCTGCCGTCCGTGTGCTCGAAGGAAAAGTTGGCGCCATGGCGCCCGACCACCTTGCCGGCGTCGTCCAGCAGGTCGGCTTCGGGCACCCGAAACATCCATTGCGACTCGTTGCCGCGCGCCTCGCAGCGAAACACCTGCACGCCGCGGGCAGCGAGCTTGAGGACCGGAGCCTGGCCGTCCGGGACCTTGATCTTGCTGAACAGGCCGAGCGACGGAGCGCTGGGTCCCGCGGGCGGCGCGGTTGGCGCGGCACCGCCGACGGGACCGGTTGACGGCGTGGCGCAGCCGGCCAGCAGCGTGGCCGCCGCGAGCAGTGCGAGCAGCGGCTTGGCCAGCGTTCGCCGCACAGCTAACCGTCCGGCGCATCGCCAAGCGCTAGTCGACATTGCAGATCGTCTCGTGATCGGTGTCCTTGGCGGTGTCGTCATCTGTCTGGTCATCGGTCTCGTCATCGCTCTCACGCCTGTCGCGGCTGGCCGCACCCGCGGCCACCAGCTCGTCGACCGCCCGGTCGATCATCTGGGCAAACGGCGCGTCGGCGAAGTAGCGCTCGTGAATGACCCCAAAGTAGCGCGCTGCACCAGTCCACGCCAGCAATTGTGTTCGCGTGCTCGTGCGCACCTGCAGCAGCCAGAACTTGATCAGCACCTTGGCCACGTGACGCGCATTGCGTGCCGGCGAAGCGGACAGCGCAGCCAGTCTGGCGCTGGCGCGCTCCAGTGCCGCCGGCGCATCGGCAAACGGGGCGCCGTGGCCGGGAATGACCAGGCGCGGCGCGTGCGCGGCAATCAGATCGAGCGCGGCGCGCTGCTCGTCAAAGCCGGACTCGCCTTCGATCTCGGGAAAGATCGCGCCAAAGCCGTTTTCCCATAACGCGTCGGCCGTGATCAGCACCCCGTCATCGGGTTGCCACAGCATCACCATGTGTGGATCGTGGCCCGGTGCGGCCAGCACCTGCCACGGGGCGCCGCCGAGGGTGAGGACATCGCCGTCGTGCAGCAGTGCGCTGTAGTCAAAGCGGGGGCACTGCTGCCCGGTGGGCGCGTAGGTGAGCGCATCAACGTCCCAGGCGCGCACCGCGGTGGCGAGTCCCGCCGGCATGGTGATGGGCGCTCCGTGCCGCTGCGCGAGCATCGCGTTGCCGCCCACGTGATCCGAATGCAGATGGGTGTTGATGATGCGCGTGAGCCCGCGCTCGCCGCGCACGCGGTCGATGAGCTGCGCCGTCTGCTCGGCGTGCAGCACATAGCCGGTGTCGACGATGCTGACCACGTCACCGTCGTCGAACACGATGTTGTTGGACGACAGCCAGCCGCGCTCGAGCACGGTGACGCCAGTGGGAAGCGCGATGCTCACTTGACCCGGGTGTTCATTTGGCGGCGGGCCGCGCATAGGCCGCGCCGATGCGCGCAAACGCCTGCTCGAGCTCTGGCGTGCCGGCATAAAACGCACGCAACCGGCCATAGCCCGTGCTCACCACCAGCCGGCGTGCAAATGGAAAGCCGCGCAGCCGAGCCACCTTGATGTCGCTCCACGCCACCGTCTTGTCCATGATGCCGGTCTGGCGAAGGCCCTCGGCATCGATCGTCGTGCGCGAGCGCAAGAGCAGCGCGTAGCTGCCGAGCAGCACGAAGAAGCCGCCAATCAGGATCCAGCCGCCCTGCGTATTGAGCGCGGGCCAGATGACGCCCCACAGCCGGATGGCCTGCACCACGATCAGCAGCAGGACGGCGGTGCTGGCGGCCTTGAAGGCGCGCGTGTAGGCCGGGCCCGACAGCGACGTTGCAAAGTGTTCGGACAGCATCATGCGAGTTACCTCATGCGAGTGACGTCATTCGAGTGACTGCGTGGCCAGCACCAGGCCGGTGGCAGATAGCACGCGCACGCCGTCCTGATTGACGGCCTCGCCGTCCATCTCGACCAGCTCGCCCTGCATCGACGGCTTGTCCTCCACGCGCACCACGGTCCAGCGAAACGTCACGCGGTCGCCCGCCTTCACGGCCTTGCGAAACTGCACGCGAAAGTCCAGGCCGAGCGCCGGGCAGATGTTGGCAAAGTGCTCGGCCGACAGCGCCAGCAGCAGCGAGGCCGTGTGCGGGCCGCAGGCAATGATGCTGCCAAAGCGCGAGGCGCGCGCTGCGGCCTCGTCGTGATGCAGCGGATTGGTGTCGCCGCAGGAGCGCGCAAAGCTGCGAATGCTGTCGACGTCGAGCGCCACTGTCTTGCTGAACGACTGGCCGACTTGTGCAAACCGCATCACTGTGCCTTCATCGGGAGACTGCGTCGGCCTCACGCCCCCGGCCGCACCACGCCGGTGGGCAGCGAGTCGGCGCGCTTCATCTCCGCGCTGCTGAACACGGGTGCGGCCAGCAACCAGTCGGCGAGCATTGGCAGCGCATCCAGCCCCCAGATGAGGCGCGTTCCCTGGCTCGTCGTCGCCATCGCCGTCGGCACGCCAAACACCCCGTCGGCAATCGCCTGCGCACCGTTGGCACGCAAGGCCTGCTTCACTGCCGGTGCGTCGAGTGCCGCGCGGTCGATGCCGAGTTCATGCAGCAGGCCAGCAAAGGCCGGCTCGTCCGGCAACTGCCCGTCGCGCCACACGAAGCGGAACACGCGTTCGACCACGTTGCGATCGCCGCCCGCCGCAATCGCGGCCCGCAGCAGCGGCAGTGGATTGAACGGATGGTGGCGCGGCGCGCGCAGCGCGACGCCGTGGCGTGCCGCCAGCCAGGTCACGTGCTCGTAGGTGAAGCTGCGCTTGGGGCCGATCTCGGCCGGCCCTTTGTGGCCCCAGTGGTCGAGCAGGCCCGCGAACAGCACCGGCCGGTACTCGATGCGCGGCGCCGGCGTCACGGCGGCCATGGCCTGCGGCAGCAGTTCGAAGGCGAGGTAGGAATATGGCGAGATGAAATCGAAGTACCAGCGGAGCTGGGCCGGCGCCGCGGCGGCCGGCTGCACGGGCGCCTGCATGGCCTAGCCGGGCAGCTGCTGGCGTCGCTCGGCCAGCTGTGCCCACACCGCGCGCTTTTCTTCGTCGTCGTACAGGCCCCAGTGCGCGATCTCATCAATGGTGCGCAGGCAGCCGTCGCACAGACTGGTCCTGGCGTTCATCGTGCACACCGAGACGCAGGGCGAAGCGACGCCGGCGGCCACCGGGTTGACGGCCGTGCTGGCGGAGAACAGGAAGCGGCGGTTCATGAGTGAAAAGCGCCCGTCGCGGGCGCCACATTGATTGTCGCATGCAGGCTGGCACGGCTTGCGACCCTCGGCGCGTTGACCGCACCTCTCATCGGCACTGCTCGCCCTGCGCCAGCCTGGCTCCAAGGTTCACGCGACCGGGCATTACGTGCTGCCGCGCTTGCCCTGCAGTCGCGCGGCAAAGCGGGCGACGTCGATCACCATGCGTTCGTGCGTGCCCTCGCTGATCAGATCGTGGCCGTCGTGCGCGCTGGCGCGAAACGTCACCTTGCGGCCGTCGACAGCAATGACCTCCGACTGCACCGTGACCGTGAGCCCCGGCGGCGTGGCCGCCAGGTGCGAGAAGCTGACCTGGGTACCAACCGACTGCTCGCGCGGCCAATCGAGGTAAGGCTTGATCACAAGCTGGCACGCCCCTTCCATGAGCCCGACCAGGAAGCCCGTGGCAAACACCTCGGGCATCTCGCGAAACTCCGCGAACTCCGGGTACAGGTTGGGCACGGTCTTGCTGGTGGGCACGGTGTAGCGGAATTCGCCGCGCAGGCCGGGTTTCAGGTCGGGAGACATGGGGGTAGCTGCTAGTGGTGGAGCGGCTAGTGGTGGAGTGGGTAGGCGTGGAGTGGGCCGATCCTCACGCGAGCGCCGTGCGCTGGCGGAGTATGGTTGCGGCCCGCGAAAGAGCATAGGCCCGCACCGCGTGCGCCGCGCGCTTGGCTCTTGCTCCGCCACTAGCCGCTGTCTTCAATCACTTCCTCACTTCCTTCTTCCGCACCGCACTGATGCGCCGCCCGCTCGATACCTCCGCCTTTGCGCTGATGCTGCTGCTCACCCTGCTGTGGGGGCTGCAGCAAGTGGCAATCAAGCTGGCGCTGCCGGCGGTGTCACCGGTGACGCAGGCGGCGATCCGGTCGGTGGTCGCCACGCTGCTGTTGCTGGCCTGGGCGGGCTGGCGCGGCATCCCGCTGTGGCAGCGCGACGGCACGCTGCGCGCCGGCGTGCTCGCCGGGCTGCTGTTCGCCTGCGAGTTCGTGTTCATCTATGCCGGGCTGGCGCACACGACCGCCTCGCGCATGGTGGTGTTCGTGTATCTGGCGCCGGTGCTCACCGCGCTGGGGCTGGCGCTCTTCGTGCCTGGCGAGAAGATGGCGCCGGTGCAATGGGCCGGCGTGCTGCTCGCCTTTGCCGGCATCGTGCTTGCGTTTGCCGATCATGGCGGCGGCAACGCCAGCACACTGGTCGGTGACGCTTGTGGGGTCGCCGCCGCGGTGCTGTGGGCCGCCACCACGGTTCTGGTGCGCGGCAGCCGGCTCGCCAGCGCCAAGGCCGAGAAGACGCTCGCTTACCAGCTCGGCGTGTCAGCGCTGCTGCTGCCGCTGGCGGCACTGCTGCTGGGCGAGCCCGGGGTGCTGCGGCTCGACGCGCTCACCCTGGCCAGCCTCGTGTTCCAGTCCGTGGTGGTGGCCTTTGCCAGCTACCTCGCGTGGTTCTGGCTGCTCACACGCCATCTGGCCGGACGGCTGTCGGTGTTCTCGTTTCTCGCGCCGCTTTTCGGCGTGTTCTTCGGCGTGCTGCTGCTCAATGAGCCGCTGACGCTGCGCTTCGTGTTGGCCGCAGCGGCGGTCGGCACGGGCATTGCGCTGGTCAACCTGCGCACGTAGGGCAAAGCCGGCCGCCCTGATCAGCCGCGCAGGGTCGAATTGGACCTCCGCGTCGGCGGTCGGTGATCCCCAGGCACGGCGTTTGGGGCTAGCCTTCAGGCGCGGATCGGAGTTGCCGATGCACCTGGTCAACCTTCCCAACACCATCACGCTGGCGCGAGCGCTGCTCGTGCCAGTGGTGGCAGTCGCGCTGGTGCGACGCGACTACGACCTGGCGCTGGTGCTGTTCCTGGCCTGCGCGATCGGCGACTTTGTCGACGGCTACATCGCCCGGCGCTTTGACCTGCGCACGCGCTTCGGCGCCATCGCCGACCCGCTCGCAGACAAGGCGATCATGCTGGTGGTCACGCTGGCGCTTGGCTGGCAGGGCTGGCTGCCGTGGTGGTTCGCGTCGCTGGTCGTCCTGCGCGATGTCGTGATCGTTGCGGGGGCGCTCACTTATCACTATCGCATCGGTCACGTCGACATGGCGCCGACACTTCTCTCCAAGGCCAACACGGCGTTCGAGTTCGTTCTGCTGGCCGGCGTGCTGGCGCTGGCGGCCGAGATCATCGAGCCCGGTGCCTGGCTGCGCGTGCTGCTGTGGGTGTGCACGGCGACGGTGTTCGCGTCGGGCGTCCAGTACGTCGTGGTCTACGGCCGCCGCGCCGCGACGGCCGCGGCGCGGCAGCGCGTCGTCGGCTGACGACGTACACCTTTCACCGGCGTCAGCACGGTCCGGCGCGCGGCGCCTAGCATCGTCGTCAGGTCGATGCGTCGCCCGTGCGGCGCCGACTGCACTTCATGCCGATGCTGCCGAACCGTCCAGCCTTGCGTCGATGCGCCACGCGTGGTGCTGTGGCGCTGCTCGGCGCCACGCTGTTGACCGCTGGTCTCACCGCCTGCTCCACCATGGTGCTGGACGCGGCGCCCGCCGCACCGACGCTGCCGCCCGCCTTCGTGCGGCCGCTGCCGGCGCCGCTCGCCCTGCATGTGCCGGTCGACGTCGCCCGGGTGCGCGTGGACGAGCGGATCAAGATGACCGGGCTCGACTTGGAGGTCC
>JBIIZX010000408.1:0-3616 GCA_044346055.1 Burkholderiaceae bacterium
TGCCGATCGAGAATCTGCCGACCGCTGCCGCAAGCTGACGCCCCGCTCGAGCGGGAAACAACCAGCGTCGCCTATCCCTCGGCCCTGTGCACGGCTGCGCGCGCCAGCTCGACGCACGACAGCGGCGCGCTGCCCTCGGCCTTGTTGTTGACGATCACATAGGCCGGCTGCGCGCTCTTGATCGCGACATGAATGAGGTGCGCCAGCGTGCCGCGGGTGGGGATGTCGGCATCAAGCAGGCGGTCAAACGGCGCGTAGCGATTCTTCGCATCGTCGTACTTGAGCCCCGCGTGCAGGCTCCAGCGCACCACCAGCGGGCCCTTCAAGCGCCAGTCGTCGCCTTCATCGGGCTCGGCATCCATGGCGCGCAAGGCGGCACTCTGGCGCGCCGCCGGCGGCATGCGCGCGTGAATACCCAGGCACAGGCGAGCGCCAGCCTCGCGCAGCGCGCGCACCAGGCGCGGGGTGAGCAGCTCGGCGTTGCGCAGCTCCACCGCGTACACCGGCCGGTGGCCGTCGACTTCGCGCGGCAGCGCGCTGATGAAGGCAGCAATGCGGTCGATCGTCGCGTGCGCGGCTTCGCCACGCGTCATCCTCCACGGCAACGGCGACAGCTGGAACACCAGCGGCCCGGCGCGCTCACCGAGGCCGCGCATTGCGGGCTCCACAAAGCATTCGCGCGCCAGTGCGGCGTCGAGAAACGACGGGTTGTCGGCCTCGGCCGCATTGGTCGCATTCGTACCGCCGCCATGGGTCCGGATCAGTGCGTCGGCCACCAGCGCCGGCGCCTTGACCAGGAAGCGAAAGGCCGGCGGCACCTGCGCCGCGTAGCGCTCGTACTCGGCCTGGGGCAGCGGCTGGTAGAAGCTGCGGTCGATGCCCACCGCGCGCAGGACCAGGTGCTCGGCGTAGGCGCCAAGGCCATGGCGCGCCAGTTGTGACTCGGTGTGGCTGCCGCCATAGACCATGTTCCAGCCGCCAAAGCTCCAGGAGGACGTGCCGAGGTAGACGTCGGCGGGCAGCTTGCGTGACAGCCGACGCAGCTCGTCGTTGGCTGCAGCGGGTGCGACGCCGGTTGCGCTTGCTCGACTGGCAAGGCTCGCTGGGGCCGCTGAGGTTGCGTCAGCGGCGACGGCGTCGGCTGCCGGTGGGTCGGTGTCGAAGAGAGAAGCCGTGGGGGAGGGCGGGCCGGGCGCGCGCGACATGGCCGCGAAGTTTAGGCCTGCGGCTCCAGCCATCTAGGCCAGCGAGGCCGGCCAGGCTAGCCAAGCCGGACTGGCCGACTGGGCAGTTTGGGCTAGTGCGCGACGAAGGACATCATCGCGACGGTGGGCTCGTCCAGCCCGAGCAGTGCCAGCAGGGCAACCGCGCTTAGTGCCAGTACCAGGGCCTCGGCCAGTGCAAGTCGCATCCAGGTGGTTCGATTTCGTTGCAACATGGTGCACACCTCCTAGGGATCAACCCTAGAGCGGACCGCGTTGCACGGACAGTGCCAACTCAGGCTGCGGGATGCTGCGTATTCGACAGGCATTCTGGCCGAACGCCCGCGCCGCCCTGGGCGGCGACCTCGCTAGCGGCTGTCGCCGGCCGGCGAGGGGGTGAGCTGTCGCGCCTTTTCGATCACTGCCTCGGTATTCAACGACAGCTGCTGGGCGCGGGTGGTCGGGCCGCCGAGCTGGTTGGGATCGACCTTGTAGCGCAGCATCACGCTGGTGCCGGCGCCCGGCACCGTCTCCAGCTTGAGGTTGGCGCCGATGCGGCTGGCGCGATTGCGCATGTTCAGCAGGCCGCGGCCGCTGGCGCGCTCCTCGACGATGCCGCGGCCATTGTCGGCCACCTTGACCACCAGCCAATCCGACTCGCCTTCGTGCTGGATGGCGATTGTGACCTGCGCCTGGCGCGCGCGCGAGTGCTTGAGCGCGTTGGTGAGCGCCTCCTGCACGATGCGCAGGATCGGCAGCACCGCGTCCGGATTGATGTCGATTTCCTCGGGCAGGCCGCGCGCCACCCATGCGAGCTCGATGCCGGCGGCGCGCATGCGCGGCTCCATGCGAAAACGCAGGTTGCCAAGGGCCGAGAGCAGGCCCGCGTCTTCCACTGCCAACGCGTCGATTGCCAGCCGCATGTCATCGATCGACTCGCGCAAGATCTGCACGATCTGCTGCTGGCTCACCGCGCCGCGCTCGACCAGCATCAGCGATGACAGCAGCTGCGAGCCGAGGCCATCGTGCATGTCCTGCATGATCCGCTGGCGCTCCTGCGCCTGCACCTGCAGCCGCTCGCTCTCGCGCAGCCGCTCGTAGTTGCGCTTGAGCAGCTGCTCGCGTTCGCGCACGCGCGTCTCGAGCTCGGCGCGCGCGCTCTCGGCCTCGCGCAGCACGCGCACGAAGCGGTCCACAAGGGGGGTGGCCAGCGCCACTAGAAGCAACGGCCCGGCCCAGTGCAGGGCCAGCGAGCTGCCACCGGACAACATGGCGCGCGTGAGCAGGTAGTCATGAATGGCCGCGCCAAGGGCCACCAGCACAGCCGCCAGCAGCACCAGGTGCGGCGACTCCTTCTGCTGCGAGCGGTTCACCAACGCGAACGCGTAGCCCAGGGCGGCCATCAGCACCAGGCAGGGAATCCACAGCTGGTCCAGATAGGGCGCCGCGTATTGCGCCGTAACGATCAGCAGCAGCGGGCCGAACAGCGCAAAGCCGACCGTGGAAATGTCGTCACGCCGCTCCACCCGGCCCGACAGACGCAGCAGCGCCAGCGTCATCACGGCCGCAAAGCCGCCCGAGGAGCCGTAGTACACGAGCGCCATCCAGAAGCGCGCCTCGATCGGCATGGTCTCGGCAATGAAGAACAGCGAGCGCGCCATCCACAGCGCGCCGGCAATGGTGAGCAGCGCCAGCAGACGGTCGGGCCGGCGCAGCCACAGCACGCCAAAGAGCAGCGTGATCACGCCGGCCAGCGTGCCGCCGATCCACGGCAAGATGGTGCTGGCGAAGAACATGCGCTCGTACTGCGCCTGCATGACCGCCAGCGTGCCGACCTCGACACCGGCCACCGCATGCGTGCCGCTGCGATACGCGGTCTGGATCAGCAATTCGTTCTGGCCCGCGACCAGCAACTCGGGGTCGATTGCGAGCAGGTGCGGCCGGCGCCAGCGCACATGGGTCTGCTCATCGGCCATGCGCACCGCGCCAATGAAGCGGCCGTTGACGCTGACCGAGCCGCCCGGTGTTGCATGGCCGATTAGTACCGCCCAGGCTTCCTTCGGCGGCTGATCAAGGTTGAAGCGCAGGCGCAGCGCCAGACCCTGCAAGGGCGTGCTTTCGGCCGTAGTCCAGCGCAGTGGCAGCGCCAGGCGGGTCCAGGTGGCATCTGCT
The DNA here is from genome assembly GCA_044346055.1 of Burkholderiaceae bacterium. Classification (GTDB taxonomy): domain Bacteria; phylum Pseudomonadota; class Gammaproteobacteria; order Burkholderiales; family Burkholderiaceae_F; genus JALHMQ01. Next base: position 3,375 of record JBIIZX010000408.1, read on the forward strand.
GCCGGCGGCTTGCCGACAGCGGTGGGCGTCCAGTCGAGTTCAGTCAGGGACTGGGCGCGTGCGGTGCTGGCGCCGAGGCCGAGTGCAAGCCCGAGCGCCAGCAGCAGCGCCAGCAGCCAGGCGCGGAACACAGTGGGCAGCGAGGGCCGTGAAAACTGTGACCTGGGCACGAGGGGCCGCCGGCAGGGGGGAGCAGGAGCGGCGGCCAGTGCGTGGCCGCCGGGGGCAGCGTGGGGCGCCGG
>JBIIZX010000409.1:0-3614 GCA_044346055.1 Burkholderiaceae bacterium
GCTGCTGGTGCCGCGGCATCCGCAGCGGTTTGACGAGGTCGCGCGGCTGATCGAGGCCAAGGGGTTTGCGGTTTCGCGCCGCAGCCGAGATGCGTGGAACGCGCCGGTGGCGCGCAACACGGTGCTCCTGGGCGATTCGATGGGGGAGCTGGCGCTGTACTACGGCCTGGCGGATCTGACGCTGATGGGCGGCTCGCTGGGGCCGTTTGGCTCGCAGAACCTGATCGAGTCGTGCTCCTGCGGCACGCCGGTCATCATCGGGCCGAGCACCTTCAACTTTGCCTTTGCCGCGGAACAGGCGCTGGCAGCAGGTGCAGCGCTGCAGGTGAGCCATGCGGACGATGCACTGCGGCTGATGGCGCAACTGGCGCGCGATCCGCAGCGCATGGGGCAGATGCAGGCGGCGGCGCGTGCGTTTGCCACCACGCACCGCGGCGCCACGGCGGCGACCGTAGAGCGTCTGCTGGCCCTGCTGCCGCCCGCTGATGCAGGCGGCGGCGAGCTCGGCCAGGCTTCGTCTGCGCCTACTGCGCCGGCGGCTGCGTCAGCAGGGCGTTGACCGCGCGCAGGTCGTCCTCGGTCAGCGAGCCGGCAGCCGCCTTCAGATTGAGGCCGCTCAGCAGGAAGTCATAGCGGGCGCGCTTCAGGTCGCGTTGCGTTGCTACCAGCTGCGTGGTGGCATTGAGCACGTCGAGCTGGATGCGCACGCCCACCTGGTAGCCGAGCCGCGTTGACTCGAGCTGGGTGCGTGCCGAGCGCTCGGCGGATTCGAGTGCCTGCACCTGCGTGAGGCCGAAGTTGACCCCGGTGAACGCCGAGCGCGCGCTGTTGGTGGCCGTGCGCAGCGTGCTTTCGAGCTCGCTGTTGGAGCGGTTCTGCAGCGCGAGCGCCTCGCGCACGCGGCTCTGGATCAGGCCGCCGCTGTAAATGGGCACGTTCAGCTGCACGCCCACCGTTGCCGTGTTCGAGCGCGTGGGAAAGGTGGTGAATGCACTGCCGTTGCTGCGGTTGAGGTTGTAGCCGCCCACGAGATCGAGCGTGGGCTTGTGCGCGTCGCGATTGCGCTGCACCTCGCGCTCGGCAATCTGGGCGCTGGCACGGGCTACGCGAATGCTGAAGTTGCCCTCTTCGGCCGCCTTGACCCAGGTATTGGCATCGTTGGGTTGCGGCAGTTGCAGCTTGGGAGCATCGACCAGCGGCGCCAACACCTCCGGGTCGCGGCCGACGATGGCGCGCAGGTCATTGCGACGCACGATCAGCGTGCCGACCGCCACCTGCAACTGCGCCAGGATCTGGTCGTAGCGCGCCTGCGCCTCGTTGGTGTCGATGATGGTCTTGGTGCCCACTTCGAACTCGCGCTTGGCCTGCGCCAGCTGCTGCAGCGTCGATTCGCGCTGCGACTCGAGCGCGATCACCTGATCACGCGCCCCCAGCACGTTGAAGTAGGCGTTGGACACGCGCACCACAAGATCCTGGCGCGCTTGCGCCAGCACGCTCTCGGCCTGCACGGCCTGCAGCTTTGCCTGTTCCAGCAGTTCCCAGTTCTGCGGGCGATAAATGGGCACGCTCAGGTTCAGGCCGCCGCCGTAGTTGTTGAAGCGGTTGTCGCCGGTGATCTCAACCGTGCCCGCGCGGGGCGGGACCAGGCTCGCACCGCTCACGGTCGCGGTCGAGTCCGGGAACGACTCGGTGTAGTTGCCGGTGGCGTTGAGGTTGGGCAGCAAGCCTGCGCGCGCCTGCGGCACGCGCTCTAGCGTTGCCTGGTACTGAAAGCGCGCTGACTGGAACTGCATGTCGTTCTCAAGTGCCTCGCGATACAGCGTCAACAGGTCGATCGCGCGCTCGCGCCGCGCGAGATCGCGCAGTTGCGCCGACGGATCATCCATGCGCGGCGGCTGAATACCCTGGGCCTGTGGCTGCTGGGCCGCAGGTGGCTGCGAAGCGGGCGGCGCACTTTGCTGCTGCGCGCCCGCGGTGCTGAATCCCAATGCAAGACAGGCGGCAGCAACCGCGCCGCCGATACGGCTGGAGCTGCGCTGGGGTATGCGGCCATCAGCAAGTGTGAGTCGGGCCGAGTGATCAAAGCGCCGCGTCATTTCTCTCTCCGTCCAGCTGCAACGCCGGGCATGTTGTTCTTGAACTGCTGTCTTGCCGCGCCTGCTGCGAAGCGCAGGCTCGATGCGTTGTCGATACGGTAGCGACGCGTTGTCGATCCGTTGTCAATACGTTGCCATCGCGAGGTCAATCTGCCGCGCCCAGGCGTCGATGCCGCCCGTGAGGTTGTACACGTCGCCATAGCCCTGCCGGCCCAAAAACATCGCCACGTGGGCGCTGCGACCGCCGTGGTGGCAGATGCACACGACCTTCTGCTCGGGCGCAAGTTCTGGGTAGCGTGTTGGCATCTCGCGCATCGGGATCAATTCCGACCCCTGGATCTGACAGATCTGTGTTTCCCAGGGCTCGCGCACGTCGAGCAGCACGGGCCGTGGACGCTGCGCATCCGACAGCCAGTGCGCCAGTTCAGAGGCCGTGAGCGGCTTCAATGCGGGCAGACGGTCAGGTTGACGAGTTTCACGCGCATCATGGTTCAGAACTTGAAGCGCGACGGCCGCAACGCGTTGCGTAGCGGCTTGGCGAGTGTCTCGAACAGGTGCAGCGTGTCGTAGCCGCTGTCGCTCACACGCTTGACGATCTCGGCACTCATCACCGGGGCTTCGCCGACGATCGCCGCCAGCCGCCCGCCAATCTTCAACTGTGCCAAGAGCTGGTCCGGCAGCACCGGCAAGGCGCCGGAGACCATGATCACGTCGTAGGGCGCAGGCGCCGGCCAGCCCTGGGCGCCGTCGCCCAGCTCGACCTTCACGTTGCGCACGCCGGCACGCGCCAGGTTGGCGGCGGCAAAACGCTGCAGCCGCTGGTCGATCTCCACACTGACCACGTACTGCGCCTTGTGCGCTAGCAGTGCCGCCATGTAGCCCGAGCCGGTGCCGATTTCCAGCACGTGCTCGTGTGGCTTGATGCCAAGCTCCTGCAGGAAGCGCGCCTCCACTTTGGGCGCGAACATCACTTCGCCTGTGTCCACCAGCGCACTGCCCTCATTGGTGTGAACTTCGAGCTTGAGCGGCAGATCCATGTCCGTAAAGGCCAGCGCGCGCAAGGCCGGCGGAACGAACTGCTCGCGCCGCACCAGCATCAGCAGATCGAGCACGCTCTGGTCCAGCACCTCCCAGGGGCGGATCTGCTGCTCGACCATATTGAAGCGCGCGCGCTCGACATCGAGCGTCGGCACGCCATGCGCGGCCTCGTTGCCGGCAGCGCCGGGTGCAGTGGCGGTTGTCATTGCAGGGGATTTAGGGCCTGTTAACACTTGGATCGCACATGCGCCGGCCCTTGTCGGGGCGCGCAGCTAGGCGCCTCATTGGACACATGAGCGAGACCATTGCCGGGGCAAGGCGAGGAGCCGCAACGACGCTGCACGCCCCGCCAAGGGCCGGCCCGAAGGGTGATCCTCGCGGTTCTCAAAATGCGCGCTCGCACTCGTCGTTGCGCTGCCTTGACAGGGACCCGCCCTGCCTGCGGCAGCGCGCCTAGATTGCGATCGTTCTGGAGGTCAC
>JBIIZX010000410.1:0-3607 GCA_044346055.1 Burkholderiaceae bacterium
GCTTCACACACGGGCAGGCCCGCGGGGGTGTAGCGCAAGGCCGAGCGGCCGATGAGCGTGGCGCTAAGCCGGAGGCGATTCAAGCAACGCGCAGCCGGTTCAAGCGTGGCCGCTGCCGACTAGAGCACGGCCATCAGGCTGCGGGCGCTGCTGCCGCTGCCGGCCCGGCCGATGTCACTGGCGGCGACACTTCGCCGGCCGCCTTCTTGGCCTCTTCGCGTTCGACGATCTTCATCATCGGGCTCGGGGTCGTCGCGGCCTTTTTCATGCCGACGCAAAGGTGGCGCAGCACGGCGTCGTTGTAGCGGAACGCATGCTCGAGCTCGTCCAGCACGGGCTTGCCGCACTCGATATTCAGGAGCACGTAATGCGCCTTGACGAGCTTGTCGATCGGATAGGCCAGCTGACGGCGACCCCAGTCCTCGACACGATGGACTTTGCCGCCGCCGGTGGTGATCGTCGCCTTGTAGCGGTCGACCATCGCCGGCACCTGTTCACTCTGGTCCGGATGGACGATGAAACAGACTTCGTAGTGACGCATGCACACTCCTTCTGGGTTGCAGCTACCCCGGGTGCATCGCCCGTCGTTCATGTCTGGCGTTCATGCGGCTTCATGTCGCTGCTTGCGCATGAAGCCCGCATAAAGCCCGCATGACGCGCTATGACGGGCGCGGGTGCAGCAAGGTGGATGGAAAGCCTTAGATTCTAACCCGACTGCGGGCAAGGTGACAAAGGGCTAGCTCAGCCGCCTCACCGGGCAATCAATGTGTCATCAAGCGCGATGTCATGCCGCCCGGGGCCAGGGCACCTGCAACGTCACGGCCAGCCACGCACTGACGGGTAAACGTCGGACGGGCAAACGAAGGTTGGCCACCGCCCGCTCGGACCTTGGGTCCTATGCCCGCTGCGGCAGGCGCGGATCCATCAGGTGAAACCACAGCGGCGGCACGAGAGCCACCAGCAGCATGGTCGGGTAGCCGGCGGGCAACTGGGGCGCTTGCGGCATCGACCGCAGGTCCTCGAACGGGCGCGCCACGTGGGCGTGGTGGTCCGAGTGCAGTTGCAGGTTGAACAGCAGCCAGTTGCTAACGGGAAAGTCGGCATTCCAGGAATGCTCGGGCCGCACCGGCTCGTAGCGACCGCCCGGCACGTCCCGGCGCAGCAGCCCGTAGTGCTCCATGTAGTTGGTGATCTCCAGCAGCACCACCGCAACCGCTGCCTGCGCCACCACGAAACTGAGGGCAGCCAGACCGCCCGCGGCAAACGCCAGCGCGGCCAGCACGAGCGAGGCCAGGCTTGCCGTCAGCACCCAGTTGGCAAGGTGCCAAGGCGAGCGGCCCTGCGCCTGCAGACGCATGCGCTCCAGCCGCCAGGCGTGCGCAAAGCTGCCGACGACCGAGCGCAGGATGAAGCGGTACACCGTCATGCCGGCGGGCGCGGTGGCGGGGTCATCGGGTGTGGCGACCCGCACGTGATGGCCGCGGTTGTGCTCGACGTAAAAATGCCCGTAGCCCACGGTGACAAGAAGCACGCGCGCGGCCCAGCGGTCCAGCACGTTCGCCCGGTGGCCCAGTTCGTGTGCCACGGTGATGCCGATGCCCCCGGTGGCCACGCCCACCGCCAGCGTGAAGTACAGCAGCTCCAGCGCTGACATCGCTGGCGCGAGCGCGACCCCAGCCGCCAGCAAGGTGAGTTGCAGGGGCACTTGCAGGCGCGGCAGCCAGCGGGCGTAGCGAGCAGGCAGAAGGGGCCTGCTGCCTTGCGACTGCTCGGTCCGCACCTGGTGGCCTCCAGGCGTAGTGCCGACCCAGCCATCGAGCAGTGGAATCAGCACAAAGGTCACCACGAGCGGAAGCCACGGCAGACCAAGCGCCAGTGATGGCAGCGCCATCAGCGTGAACAGCGCCAGCACGGCTGCGGCGATCAGGAAGACGAGCATGCGAACGATCGTGATACAGCCGCGCGCCGGATGCAAGGCGGCAATCAGCAAACCGGCAATGCCAAGCGGCAAGACGGGATCAGGCGGGCTTGCCAACAGAACGCGACGTGCGCGCCGCGCGCTGGCGCTGCGTTTCAAACAGGCAGATCCCGGTGGCCACAGAGACGTTCAGGCTCTCGACCTGCCCGTGCATGGGGATATGGGCCAGGAAGTCGCAGCGCTCGCGCGTCAGGCGTCGCATGCCCTCGCCTTCCGCACCGAGCACCCATGCGATTGGGCCGGTCAGGTCGAGTTCGTACACGGACTGTTCTGCCTCGCCGGCGGCACCGGCGATCCAGACCCCGGCTTCCTTCAGGTCTGCCATGGCGCGCGCTAGATTGGTGACTGCGACCAGCGGGGTGCTCTCGGCCGCGCCCGCCGCCGCCTTGGCCACCAGCGGCGACATGGCGGCTGAGCGATCACGTGGCACCACGACCGCGGCTGCCCCGGCGGCGTCCGCCGTGCGCAGGCAGGCGCCGAGGTTGCGCGGGTCGGTCACGCCGTCGAGCAACAAGATAAGCGTGGTTGGTCGGACAGCGTTGAGCAGGTCATCGAAGCTCACCGCTGCTTGCGTCGGTGCGGCACACACTGCCACGACGCCCTGATGCGGCACGCTGCCGGCCAGGCCTTGCAGCCTGCGCGGATCTGCGGCGATCACGCGCACGCCCGCCTCGTCAGCGCGGGCCAGCAACTGGCGCATGCGGCCGTCCTGGCGCTCAGCGTCCACATAGATCGCCGCGACCGAGGCGGGTGCGTGCTTGAGCCGGCCAATGACCGCGTGAAAGCCGGCCAGAACCTGCTGATCCGGCAGCGCAGTCACTGCATCGCCTCGGCGCGTTGCGCGCTCATGATTTTGCGGTCGCGGCGTCTCGGCGAGATCATGCGGATCCGCGCCGCCGCGCGCGGCGCTGCCGCGCTCCACCCAGCGTGCGGCCCGGAGCCGCGCGCTGCGTCTCGCGCTTTTCGCCAACGTTCGACTTGCGCGCCTGCACCTTGGCCTTGCGTGCCTTGCGCTCTTCGACGCTCTCCCCCTTCTTCCTGGCCGCTTTGGTGACGACCGGCGGCGGTTCGCCGACGAGCAGGCTGAGACGATCAGAGGCCTTGACCAGCCGGAACTCGATGCGACGCGCTTCCAGGTCGACCCGCGAGACCTGCACGGTCACGCGGTCAGCCAGGCGATAGCGGATGCCGGTGCGCTCGCCGCGCAGTTCGTGCAGCGGCTCGTTGTAGGTGAAGTACTCGGAGCCGAGTTCTGACACATGCACCAGGCCCTCGACGAACAGATCGTCCAGCACGACAAAGATGCCGAAGGGCACCACGCTCGCGACCGTGCCGCTGAAGGTCTCGCCGACCCGATCGCGCGTGTAGTAACTCTTGAGCCAGGCCTCGACGTCGCGCGAGGCATCATCGGCGCGCCGTTCATTGGCAGAGCAGATGAGGCCGAGCTTCTCCCACACCGCCAATGGCGTGCCGGACTTGGCCGGTTTGTGCATGGGCTCGGCCCGGCCGCGGTTGCTCTTCATCGGCACCGGCTGCTCCTTGTCGAGCTCGGGCACGTACTGCGTCTTGGCGAGGACCGCCTTGATCGAGCGATGCACCAGCAGGTCGGGGTAGCGGCGGATCGGCGAG
>JBIIZX010000044.1:0-12055 GCA_044346055.1 Burkholderiaceae bacterium
ACTCGCGGGTGTCAAAGGCCGGCGTCAAGTTGAAGTTGCCGCCGATCATGAGCGGGGCGCCGCGGAACCGGTAGTCGGCGCCGGCGTTGATCGTGTAGTCCGGCTGGCCATCAAGGCGGTTGTCCGGCTCCGGCACACCCTGCACGCGTGAACGGAAAATGCTGGCGTTGCCATGCAGGTCGATGCGCGGTGCATCGGCCCACAGCTCCGTGAGGCGAAACTTCGCCTCGAGCTCGATGCCGGCTGTCGACGCGTTGCCGATGTTCTGCGGACGTGACACCCAGCGCGGCACCGGACTCCATGGCACGGTCTCCAATGTGGTCTGCGAGCGGATCAGGTCACTGATGTCGCGATAAAACACGTTGGCGCTGAACATGCCGCCGGAGGGCAAATAACGCTCCGCAGCCAGTTCGACGCCGGTAGCGAGCTCGGGCTTTAACTCAGGGTTGCCCGCTGAGTCAGCGCTGGTGGGCACATTGGGCCCGCTCACCGGGTAGCGGCGCGAGATCGACGGGCGCGCGATCAGCGAATTCAAGTCCGGCGATCGGTAGCTGCGCGTGAGGCTCATGCGCACCTGGTTGCGGCTTTCCGGTTCCGGTTTCCACACGGCGTGCGCCAACGGAGAGAACACGCTGCTGCGGTTGGTGGGCGTGCTGGACTGGCTGCCTGCACCCTGCGTCTCGATGCCTTCCCAGCGCAGTCCGCCGTAGGCCGACCAGGTCTTGCTCGGATTCCATTCGTCCTGCGCATAGAGCGCCAGGCGCCGCACCTTGGCCTCCAGGTTGTCGCCAAATCCGGTCAACAGGGGCTGGCCATCCTGCAGCGTGGTGCGTTCATCATTGCGATTGGTGCCCTCGACTTCTGCGCCAGCGACGAGCGCGTGTCCACTGGCGAGGTCATACGACAGCTTGCCTCCCAACTCGGCCGTGGTGTTGCGTGTCTTGCCGTCGTCGGTGAGCAGCCGCAACGGTTGGCCGCCGGCGTCAAACTCACGGCGCGCGGTGTCGAACTCGTTGACGCCCTGGCCGAGCGTGGCGCGGCCCTCCAGGCGCATGCCATTGGCCAGCCGGTAACGCAGCTGCGCGTTGATACGCGCCAGCGAAAGACTGCTGTCTCGATCGCTCAGCGAGCTGGCGTACAGCGCCGGCGTGGCACCGATGGTCTGAGTCAGCTGGGTACTCGTGTCGCCGTTGCCCGCCGAGCGCAGCAGGAACGGCGCCAGGATCAGCATGCCGTTGTCGAGGCGGTATTGCAGCCGCCCGGAGGCCGACACGGCCGTGCGCTTGCTCAGGCTTTCGGCCGTCTCGGTCTGGGCCAGCGTGGTCTGGCCCGTGTTCAGGTTGGTGTCAGTGGTGGTGGTGACGCTGTCGTTCTTCTGCTCAAAGCGGTTCACGGACACCGACAGGTTGTAGATCCAGCGGCCGATGCTGTCATTGCGCGTGAACGAGACGCCGGGCTGCAGGCGGTCGTTCTCCCAGCCAAGGCTGAGCGCGATCTCGTTGATGCGCCGCACGTAGCCGTCGCGGGTGATGATGTTGATGGTGCCGGCAATGGCGCGCGTGCCGGTTTCAGCAGTGGGCGCGCGCAGGATCTCGATGCGCTCGATCTGCTCCGGGTTGAGCGAGTCGATTGAAAACCCCGGCGGCACGCGCTGGCCATCGATCAGGACCTGCGTGAAGCTGCCCATGCCGCGCATGGCAATGCGGCCGCCTCGGCCCGGTGCACCCTGCATGGTCACCCCGGGCAGGCGCCTGAGGATCTCGCCGACCGTGCTGTCGCCATAGCGCTCGATCTCCTCGCGCCCGACGACGATCTTGCTCGCCGTGGAGCGGCGCCGCTCCTCGGTCTCGGTCTCACGTCCGCCGCGCACCTCGACCTTGTCGAGGCTGGCCGGGGCGGTGGCAGGCGCAGGTGCTGGCGTGGCAGCAGGTGTGGTTGCCGGTGCTCGTGCTGGTGCTTGTGCGGGGGCAGTCGCTGGCGCAGGCGTGGGTGTGCGTTCCTGCGCGGACGCAAGCGCGCAGGCTGCTGCTGCCAGCGCACCGGCAAGACGTGAAGCGTGTTTCATGATGAGCTAAGTGGCGTGGATCAGCGGTAAACGAGATCGCGCAGCGTGAGCGACAGCGGCGGGAAGTAGGTGACGACCAACAGGCACGCAAGGATCACGGCGACGAATGGCAGTAGGCGCGTGATGATCTGGTCGAGCGAAATCTTGGCGACGGTGCAGGCCGCAAAGAGATTGACGCCAAAGGGCGGCGTGATCATGCCGAGCGCAAGGTTGACGACCATGATCATGCCGAAGTGCACCGGATCAATACCGAAGTGAATTGCCACCGGCACCAGGATGGGCGCCAGCACGATGATGCTGGCGCTGGTCTCGATGAACATGCCAATCAGAAAGAGCGCCGCGTTCACGCCCAGCAGGAACAGCTCCGGCGACTCCAGCGCGGCGCGCAGCCACAGGCCAATCTGCTCCGGCACGCCGGCCCGATCGATAAGCCAGGCGAACACACCCGCATTAGCGATGATGAACATGATCGTGGCCGAGCTGATCACCGACTTCTTCAGCACCGGCAGCAAGTCCTTCAGCCGCACTTCGCGGTAGATGCCAAGGCCGACGATGAGCGCGTAGAAAACCGCTGCGACCGAGGCCTCGGTCGGCGTGAACACGCCGCCGTAAATGCCCCCCAGGATGATGACCGGCATCAGAAGTGCGAAGGTGGCGCGCTTGAGCAGCGGCTCGCGCAGCCGCGGCAGCGCCAACAGCACGGCAAAGAAGAGAATGAGGCAGGCCATGCCGGTGAGGTCGGTGATGCGGTCGAACTCCTGCATCGGTTTGCCATCGCCAAACCAGGTGCCGATCACGTAGTTACCGAGCATGAAGGCGAGGATCCCGCCGCACAACACCGCCACGTCCTGCAGCGCCGTGACAATCGGCAGCTTGCCGTCGCCGTCCTGCTTGCCCCAGCCCTGCCAGCGGCAATACAGGTAAACGAACAGCATCAACGACAGGCCGATGAAGATGCCAGGCCCAAAGCCGGCGATGAACAGCTCGCCGATCGACACCTCGGCACTGACGCCAAACAGGATCATCGGGATCGATGGTGGAATGATCACGCCCAGCTCCGCACTGGTGGCCTGCAAACTGGCTGCCCAGGGGCGCGGATAGCCGTGCTTGATCAGCGCCGGGATCAGGATTGCGCCAATGGCAAAGGTCGTTGCCACACTCGAGCCCGACACCGCCGCGAAGATCATGCAGGTGAGCACGCAGGTCATCGGCAGGCCGCCCTGCACGCCGCCGACGATGCTCTTGGCAAAGTCGACCAGCCGGCGCGAGATGCCGCCGGTCTCCATCAGGTTGCCGGCGAGGATGAAGAACGGAATGGCCACCAGCGGAAACTTGTCGATCGCCAGAAACGCCTGCCGCGGCAGCTCGAACAGATTCACGCCCTGCCATTGCAGCCCGAGCATGGCCGCCAGGCCGATCGATACCGCCACCGAGATGCTGAACGCGAAGCACAGCACCATGGTGATGATCATTGCGCTCGACATCGTGGCGGCCTAGCCCGGATGTTTCATCAGGGACCCGGGATTTGCGCGGATGCATGCGCGAGCCAGGTTGCGCGAGAGCGGCGCAGCCGATGCCCGCCGGCATCGGCGAGCACTCGAGCGCGAGATGGCCGCGCAGGCGCCGCGCAAACCCGCGTAGGCCCGACGGACAAAATGGCTTTGGCTGGTGGCCGGCTGTCGCCGCAGCCTTCAGGGGGCGATGGTGTCTGCACGGGGGCAACCTGGTGAAACATCCGGGCTACTTGGTGAGTTCGAGTTCGCGGTTGAGCGGATCGATGTAATTGGCCGCCACGGCCAGCATCGAGAACAGCCCGCCGACCGGCAGCGCGAGATAGGCCCAGGAGATCGAGATGGGCAGCGTGGCAAAGGTCTGGAAGCGGATCCGCCAGGCCAGATCAAAGCCGTACCAGGTGATCACCGCAAGGAACACCAGCGTCACCGCGAAGATCAGCAGCCGCACCACCTTCAGCCAGGTGCCCTTGGACAGCCGCAGCATCAGGTCGACCGAGACCAGCGCGCCCTGGCGAAAGCCTGCCACCACGCCAAGCATCACGCACCAGACGAACAGCCGCCCGATCACTTCTTCGGTCCAAGGGCTCGGCTGGTTCCAAACAAAGCGCGTGAACACCTGGTAGCCGCCGATCAGCGCAAGCGCGGCGAGCAGCAGCGAGGCCAGCAGCCAGATCGCGTTGGTGACGCGCTGGTCGACGGCGAGGATGAGTCGGGACAGCATGTTTCAGATGAGCCCCAAAAAGCGCCCCGGCAAAAGCCGGGGCGCCCAAGCCTAAACGCGGATCACCGACCGATGCTCACCTGTTACGTCCGATCACCGATCACCGATCACCGATCACGGATCACAGATCACCTTTTCTCAGCACCGTACTTCTTGGCGAACTCGCTCCACACCGGCGTCATCGCGGCGCGGAACGCGGCGCCATCGACATTGGTTACCACCTCCACGCCTTCGGAGCGCAACTGCGCGATGCCGGTGGACTCGTCATCGTTGACCTTCTTGCGCTGGGCAGCGGCGGCTGCCTTGGCCGCCTCGCGGAAGCTTGCCTTGTCGGCGTCATTGAGCTTGCCCCATAGCGCTGGCGACAGCAGCAACACGGCCGGCGAGTAGACGTGACCCGTCAGCGACAAGTGCTTCTGCACCTGCGAGAACTTGCCCGACAAAATCACCGGGATCGGGTTCTCCTGGCCATCGACGACACCTTGCTGCAGGGCGGTGAACAGCTCCGAAAACGCCATTGGCGTGGGTTGCACGCCAATCGACTGGAAGGCCTGGATGTGCACCGGATTCTGCATGGTGCGCACCTTCAGCCCCTTCACATCGTCGGGCTTGGTGATGGCGCGCTTGGAATTGGTCAGATGGCGAAACCCGTTTTCGGTCCAGGCCAGTGCGATCAGGCCCTTGGCCGGGAACTTGGCGAGCAGGTCCTGGCCGATGGGGCCATCGAGCACGCCACGCGCATGCGCGTAGTCGCGGAACAGGAAGGGAATGTCGACGATGCCCACCTCAGGCACGAAGTTCGACACCGGGCCGGTGGAGGTGTTGGTCGCGTCGAGCGAGCCCAGTTGCACGCCCTCGATGCTGGCTCGCTCATCGCCCGTGTTGGGCTGGATCTGGCACTTGAAGCGCGCGTTGGTCCGCTTCTCGACCTCGGCACAGAAGGTTTGCGTGCCAACGCCATAGTGCGAGGTGGCCGGCGTGGCATGCGTGATACGGATCGTGGTCTGCGCCGAGGCGGCACTGGCGGCCAGCGCAGCGGCGACAGCGACCAGGGTGAAGCGGAGGGTCTTCATTGTGTCTCCTTGTTTCGTGATCCGTGATCGGTGATCCGTGATCCGATGTTGTGGTCCCGGCAAAGGGGGTGCAAGTGTGTGAATGCCCTGGGCGACTGTCAAGCCGGGACGACGCCAAGCGGACCGCTAACGCATCACGGATCACCGATCACGGATCACGGATCACGAACTACGGCCCACTGCGCCGAGATCAGAGCGTGGCATCGCGACCAGTCCCCCGCGTCTGCACCGAGCGCCGGTCCGGATCGACGTCGCGCACCGCCATCAAGCCCTCGAAGCCGAGTGCAGCTTCGCGATACAGGCGCGCGGACTCGGCGTCCTGCCCGGTGATCTCGCCCAGCCGCGCAAGCGCCAGCAGCGTGGACGGATGCGATTGCAAACGCAGGCTTTCCTCCAGATAACTGCGGGCCTTGCCCCACAGTTGCTCGCGCAGGCAAAGTAGCCCCAGGCAGCGCAGCAGCGCCGCGTCCCGCAGCCGGTTCTTCAGCCAAGTTTCGGCGCGCTCGATGCGCTCGCGCGCCGGTGCCACCATGGTGCGCGCGTACTCGTCGAGCAGGCGGTCGTCCCAATGATGTGAAAGCGCGGCCTCCAGTGCGACTGCCGCGGCACGCGGACGGCCGGCGCGATTGAGCAAATGCGCGCCTTCGAGTGCAATCTCTGGCCGCTGCCGCTCGGCGGCAGGGATCTTGTTCCAGTGCGCTTCCAACGCCGCCGGATCGTGCCGCTTGTCGCGCAGCAGTTCGCGCAGCGCTAGCCGCTTGGTCTTGTCGGCCGCAACCTCGTTCAGTGCATTGCGCTTCTCAAGCGCGCGCACGGTCTTGAGCACCTCGTTCCAGCGGCCGGCCTGCAAATTGGCGTTCAGGGCAATCCGCATGGCATGGATGTGCCGGCTGCCGGAGGCCTGCAACCGGTCCACTGCCTCCAGTGCGCGCTCGTTCTCGCGGCTTTCGGCCCACATCTCCGCACTCGACACCAGCCGCGCCGTGTTGAGATCCTTGTCGGTGGCAATGCTGTCGAGCCACTCGTCGCGCCGTGCGGCCTGCTGCATGCGGTGCGCCGCGCGGGCACCGATCAGTGCTGCCAGCCCCTCGCTCTCACCGGAGGTGCTGGCCTGACGCGCGGCGCGCTCGGCGCGCGCAAAGCGGCCTTCAAGCAGCGCCTTGAGCGAGTCGCGCAGCGCCTGCTGGCGACCGACCTCGTCGCGCCGCTGGCGATACAAGCGCACGCGCTCGGGAAAATCGACCAGGCCTTGCACTCCTCGCGCCAGCCAGTAAACGAGCACCAGCAGCAGGCCGAGCAGCAGGAGGAAGAAGTTGAACGACAGGTCCACGCGATGCGGCGGCAGCAGCAGCACCACGTTGCCATCGTTGAACTGCGCCACCAGCGCGAGCGCGACCGCGAGCAGCGCGATCCCGAGGGCGATCAAAAGCCCTTTCATCGGCGTTCAGCGGCTGCCACGGGCGCTGCGCGCGCCCTGCAGGGCCGCCAGGCTGTCGGTGATCTGCGGCACCTCGACCGACAGCGGCGCCTGCGCCATGGCTTTCAACTGCGCCGCCGCGGCCACCACATTCGGCTGCTTGCCGTCGTAGTAGCGCGCGAGCAGCGTCTGCGCCTCGGTGAGATCGGCGCGATACAGCCGGTCGTTGCGCAACAGCAGCGACTGGCGCGCGTTGAGCAGCCGCAGGCGCAACTGCTGCCGCGCCAGGCGCTGTTGCTGCTCATTGAGCAGCAGCGCCTCGGGCGTGTCGACCTGGCGGATGCGCACCAGCTCTCCAAACTCGTCGCGCAGCCAGGCGCGGGTACGGATCCACCAGCTAGCCCCCTTGGCCTCCATGCCCTTGTCCTCTGCGGCCTTGGCGTCCGCGGCCTTGCCCTCGGTCGCCTTGGTCGGCTGGCGCACTGGCTCAGCCACCAGCGCCAGGCCGTCGACTGCATTGATCATCTGGTCCAGCTTCACCGCCAACCCAGTCACATCCACCGCGGGCGCTGCGCGCAGCCGATCGAGGTCACGGGCAATGGCGCGGCGCAGGTTCACGAGCTGCGGGCGGTCGATGTGCGCGAGCCGGCCATCGACGGCCTGCAGGGCCGCCACCGCCGTGGCGATGTTGCCGCTGATCTGCAGCTCCTGCGCCGCCACGGCAATCAGCCGTTCGATTTCCACCAGCGCGGCCTCGTCGCGCCCGCGGGTCAGGTCCACATACAGCTGGTCGAGTCCTGTGCGCTGGTTCTGCAGGCGCTCCAGATCGCCCTGCAGCTTCTCGGCCGCAAGCTGCTCGGTGCGCGCGCGCCGCTCGGCTGCGGTGGCTGCAGCAGCGGCCTCGGCCTCAACGCGGGCCACACGTTCGGTCAGGGCGTCGCGCTCGCGCTTGCCCTGCACGGCCACCCACGCGAGCGCTGCGATCGTTGCCAGCAGCAACAGCAGCCAGGTCAGGCCCGCGGCGCGGGCGCGCGGCGCGGGGGCACCGGGCGATGCGACCGCTGCACCCTCCTCCCGCACATCGGCAGCAGCAGGGCGGACTTCGGAAGACTCAGGAGGCAGCGAGGACAACAGGGGCTCGCGATCGGTTGACAGAAATGATGCCGGTAATGCGCAGCAGGCGTGGTCGGTGGTCAGCAGGCGATGCAGGCGCGCCCACGAGATCAATCAAGACCGATTCTATCGGCCAGCCTGCAGCACCGCCTGAGCGTCGATTGTGGGCAGCGTGTGCACCGTGGCAAAGCCCGCGTCGCGCAGGCTGGCCGCCACGCGCGGGTGGGTGGCGATGAGCGTGGGCTCAGGCCAGTCTTCGGCGCCCACCGCCCGCAACGCCACCACGTTGTCGCGAACGACAGCAGCGGCCTCGCTGCTCGTGACGACGATCGTTGTGCCCGCGCGCAGCGCTGCGGCAATGTCTGCCGCGTCTGCATAGTGGGTCCATGCCCGGGTGGTGCGGCGATAGACCGCCAGGGTGTGCACCTCCGCCCCGTTCTCGCGCAAACGCTCGCCGAGCCACTCGCGGCCCTGCGCGGCGCGCAGGATGAGCACCCGCCGCGGCGGCGGCTGCAAGGTGCGCAGCACCGCCCACAGCGCTTCCGAACCGGGGGCCTCCTCAGCCGCCTCACCGTCGGGCGCAATGACAGCAGCAGCCGGTGCGATCGGCAAGGCCGCGCGCGCGGCCAGCGCGGTGCCGGCGCCCACCACAGCGATCCGGGTGGCGGCCGGCCAGATCATGTTCCCGGGCAGCAGTGCGCGCGTGGCGCGGACCGCAGCCGGGCTGACAAAGAGCGCGAGATCAAAACCAGTCAGTTGCGCCAACACACCGCGCGCCGCCACCGGATCAGCCGCTCCTTCGATCTCGAACGCGGGCAGGAACAGGACCGTGGCGCCCGCGGCGCGCAGGGCATCGGCCAGAGCGGCACCCGCCTCAGCCGGCTTGGTGACGATGATGGTCGCCACCGCGCGTTCTCCCATTCATCAAACTGGTCGATGCAGACATCAAGCGCTTCATGCGTGGCTCATGCGTGGCGCAGGCGTGGTTCAGGCACTGAGGAGCTGCATCGCGCCGCGCGCCTTCAGCTGAGCCACCGCCTCGGCGGCGATCTTCTCGCCATCCTCGGTCGGGCCGCTGACTTCCACCGCCACGTGCTCGCCGGTGCGATGGTTACCCACAAGTGCGCGCAGGCGCAGGTTGCCGCGATCGACTTCGGCGTAGGCCGCCAGCGGCACCTGGCAGCTGCCGCCCAGGCCGCGCGAGACCGCGCGCTCGGCGGCGGTGGCGGCACGCGTCTCGGCATGCTCCAGCGGCGCCACGATCTCCTGCGCCGCAGGCGAGGTGACCAGCACCTCGATGCCAAGCGCGCCCTGGCCGGGCGAGGGCAGGAAGGTGGTGGTCGGCAGGATCTGGCGGATGCGGTCCATGTGGCCCAGGCGCTTGAGCCCGGCCGCGGCCATCAGCAGACCGTCGAACTCACCGCGGTCCAGCTTTGCCAGGCGGGTGCCAACGTTGCCGCGCACCGGCAGCACCTCCAGATGCGGAAAACCGGCGCGCAGCATCAGCTCGCGCCGCAGGCTGCTGGTGCCGACCTTGGCCCCGGGCGGCAGCGCTTCGAGCGAGGCAAAACGCGGCGAGACGAAGCAGTCGCGCGGGTCTTCTCGCACCATGACCGCGCCGAGGCAGAACTCCGGCGGCAGCTCCATGGGCACGTCCTTGAGCGAATGCACGGCAAGATGCGCGCGACCCTCGGCCAGCGCCACTTCAAGCTCCTTGACGAACAGGCCCTTGCCGCCCACCGCCGACAGTGCCCGGTCGAGGATCTGGTCGCCGCGGGTGGTCATGCCAAGCAGGTCGACCTGCCGGCCGTGCAGCTCGCCAAGCCGCTCCTGAACGTGGCGGGCCTGCCACAAGGCCAACGGCGATTCGCGCGTGGCGATGATGATTGGGTTCGGTTGCATGGCGGGCGAGTGTAAATGGGGCAGGATTGAGGATTGAGCCGTGAGGATTGAGACCAGACAACGTCCCCGCAGCCCTAGGTCGCATTAAAGGTCAGCTTCCCCGGGCCCGGCCGCACATTGAACCAGCTCTACTCCCTCAAACCTCAAACCTCAAACCTCACTCCTCAATCCTCAATCCTCACTCCTAACTCCTTCCAACTAAATGACCGACAACGCACTACGCGACGACATCCGGCTGCTGGGGCGGCTGCTGGGCGATGTGCTGCGCCACTACGAGGGCGCGGCGATGTTCGAGACCATCGAGGGCATCCGCCAGACCTCGGCGCGCTTCCGGCGCGATGGCAATCCGGCCGATGCACGCACGCTCGACCGTCAGCTGCGCAAGCTCGATCGCGACGCGACGGTCAGCGTGGTGCGGGCGTTTTCCTACTTTTCTCACCTGGCCAATCTGGCCGAGGACCAGCAGCAGATCCGTGGGCTGCGCCGAGCACGGTTGCATGGCGAGACGGTGCGTGGCAGCCTGGCGCAGACGGTGGAGCTGCTGGGCAGCCGCAACGTGACCGCGGTGCGCGCGCGCGAGCTGCTGGCGCAGGCCTGTCTCATGCCGGTGCTCACCGCGCACCCGACCGAAGTGCAGCGCCGGAGCATCCTGGACACCGAGCGCGAGATCGCCCACTTGCTTGACGACAGTGCGCAGCAAGACCGCACCATGGAAGAGCGCGCGCAGCGCCTCGGCGCCCTGGTGGCCACTTTGTGGCAGACCCGCATGCTGCGGCCGCAGAAGCTCACGGTGGCCGACGAGATCGACAACGCGCTGTCGTACTGGCATGCCACCTTCCTGACGCAGCTGCCGGCGCTCTATGGTGAACTGGCGCAACGCCTCGGTGGTGAGCCGCAGGCGCGCAGCACCAGCAGGTCGAGCAGCAACAATGCCCCTGCCCTGCCTTTCCTTCGGCTGGGCAGCTGGATTGGCGGCGATCGAGACGGCCACCCGCATGTGAGCGCCGCCACAATGCGCGCGGCCCTGCGCGCCCAGGCTGGCACCGTGCTCGGCCACTACCTGCATGAGGTGCATCTGCTGGGCAGCGAGCTGTCGCTCTCTGCGATGTTGCGGCCGGTGGACCCGGCCCTGGCGCGGCTGGCCGCGGCCAGTCCGGATCCCTCGCTGCAGCGGGCCGATGAGCCGTATCGCCGGGCGCTGATAGGCGTCTACGCGCGCCTGCACGCCAGCGCACACGCGCTCGCCCCGGCACTGCGTGCCCGCGCGCCACTGGCCGATGCGCCGCCGTATGCGAGTGCCGCCGAGTTCGAGGCCGATCTCGCGCTGATCGCGCAGTCGCTCGCCGCCGGTGGCAACGATGCGATTGCGGCGCACCGGCTGCACCCGCTGCAACGCGCAGTGCGGGTGTTCGGCTTTCATGGCGCCACCCTCGACCTGCGGCAAAGCTCGGATGTGTTTGAAGCGGTGGTGGCCGAACTGCTGGCCGCAGCCGAGGTGTGCCCGGACTATCGCAAGCTGCCGGAGGCCGAGCGCGTGCGACTGCTGAGCCACGAGCTGGCGCATGCACGGCCGCTGCTGTCTACGCACATGAGCTATTCGGATCGCACCCGCAACGAGCTGGCGGTGTTCGACGCCGCGCGCGAACTGCGCGCGGCCTATGGCGCGGCGGCGATCGACAAGCACATCGTCTCGCACACCGAGAGCTTGAGCGATCTGCTCGAAGTGGCCCTGTTGCAGAAGGAAACGGGCCTGCTGGCGGGCAACGAGGTGCGCCGCTGCGCGCTGATGATCGTGCCGCTGTTCGAGACCATTGAGGATCTTGAAAACGCGCCGCAGATCATGCGCGAGTGGCTGCAGCACCCGGGGCTGCGGCACCTGCTGATTCCGCCCGACGAGGAGCTGCGCGGGGCGCCGCCGCTGCAGGAAGTGATGCTGGGCTACTCGGACAGCAACAAGGACGGCGGCTTTCTTGCTTCCAACTGGTCGCTTTACCAAGCCACCCAGCGCCTGCGCAATGTGTTCGACGAGCACGGCGTGCAGCTGCGCCTGTTTCACGGCCGCGGCGGCAGCGTGGGCCGCGGCGGCGGCCCGAGCTTTGATGCCATCCTGGCGCAGCCGCCGGGCAGCGTGCGCGGCCAGCTGCGCCTGACCGAGCAGGGCGAGATCATCCACGCCAAGTACGCCGATCCGCGCATCGGCAAGCTCCATCTGGAGCTGCTGGTCTCGGCACTGCTGCAGGCCTCGCTCAT
>JBIIZX010000411.1:0-3596 GCA_044346055.1 Burkholderiaceae bacterium
GACCATCAGCCCCGAGTTGCTTGATGCGCTGGCAGCCAGCAGCGGCAGCGTGCCGCGCGCCCTGCCCGAGAAGGCCGCTCCGACGCCGCGCCGCGCCTTGGGTGAGGTCGATTTCCGGACCGAGCTCAATGACGACGCGATGGCGGGCGAAAAGCTCGCCGAAGGCATCCGCCTCTTTGTGGCAGACACGCTGAAGCTGCAGGCGCAGGTCCAGAGGCGGGTGCAGCCGCCGACGCCCAAGCCGGCACCACCGCGCAGCCTGGCTGCCTGAACGCATCCCGATGCTGATCCTGCCGTACCAGACCCGCTTCTCGGCGCGCTCGCTGCCGGTGGTCACGCTGGTGCTGATCGCGCTGAACGTGCTCGTCTTCACCCTGTTGCAGTCGAGCGACGACAGCCGCTACGAGGCAGCAGCCAAGGCCTACAACGAAAGCGCGCTGCCGAAGCTCGAAGTGCCGCGCTACCAGGCCTGGCTGACGCGCCGTGATACCGACGAGGCAAAGCAGCGCCTGGCTGCGCTCAAAGCACAGCCGGAGCAGGCGCTGCTCATCATCGACAGCGACAACGCGTTCAACGAGGAACTGCGGCGCGACCGCATCTTTCCGACGACTGATCCGGAGTACGGGCGCTGGCGCGCCGAGCGGCGCCAGGTCGACACCCTGCTCGACAAGGTGTTTACGCGCCGCTATGCGCTGGAGTCCGGCGGCGACTGGGTGCGCTACTTCACGCATCAGTTCCTGCACGGCAGCTTCATGCATCTGCTCGGCAACATGGCGGTGCTGCTGCTGGCGGGGCCGTTTGCCGAAGCCGCACTGGGCCGGTGGCGCTTCCTGTTGGGTTATCTTTTCGCAGGCTGTGTCGCCGGTGCCGCCCACTTGCTGCTCTCATCAGCCTCGCTGGTTGGTGCCTCGGGCGCCATCTCTGGCGCGATGGCGATGGTGGCGGTGCTGTACGGCACGCGCCGGGTGCGCGTTTTCTACTGGGTGTTCGTCTACTTTGACACCGCCAAGGTGCCTGCCCTCGCGCTGCTGCCGGTGTGGGTCCTGAACGAAATCGTGCAGTGGGCGCTCGCCGGGCAGTCGCGCATCGCCTACTCGGCGCACTTGGGCGGCTTTGCCGCCGGCGCGCTTGCCGCGTGGCTCATGCGGCCGCGTGATGCGAGCAAGGTCGACAAGCTGGTGGCCGAGGAGTTCGCCGACGAGGAGCGGCAGCAGCGCCATTCGTCCCTGCTGAGCCAGGCGCAGGAGGCGGCCGCGCGCATGGACACGCGCCGCGCAGCGCGGCTGTACCGGGACCTGGTCGAGCAGCATCCCGAACAGGTCGAATATCTGAGCGCCTACCTTAATGTCGCGCTGCTGTCGCACAGCCAGGAGTCGCTGTCGGACGCAGCGCTGCGCGTGCTGTGGTTCCGCGGCAAGCGGCACACCGACGAGTTGCGCAAGGCCTATCTCACGGTGGCGCAGCCGCGCGTCATCAGCATCTTGCCGGTGGACGAGCAGTTGCGGCTGGCGCGGCGCCTGGTGCGCTCGCGTGAGGATGCAGCTTCACTGCGCGTGCTCGACGGCCTCCTTGGCGACGCCAATTTGCGCACGCTGTACGGCCGCCAGATTGCCGACTGCCTGCTGGGCCTGTACACAACTTACACGCGCTACGGACTGCGCAACCAAGCCGATGCCGTGCACAGCCGCCTGAAGACCTACTTCCCGTCGCCCAAGGAGATTGGCGGACTGGCACCCACCCACGAACCGCCGCCGACAATTCGAAGTTCAACGCTGCGTGGCAACACTTCGATGCGCGGGCCGGACACGCTGTACATCGACCTGGGGCCGTCGGAGCGGTGATCGGTGATCGGCACTCCGTGGCTTGCGCCGGAGCAACCGCATCGCGAAGACGCGCAAGTCAGCGCGCCACCAACTTGTCCATCCGCTCGAGCGTCCGCGCGCCTTCTTGGCCGGCGGGATGGTCGGGGAACTTCTCGACCAGATACTCGAGGATGTTGCGCGCCTGCTGCAGCGCCGGGCCGCCGGCTGCCAGCATCAGTTGGGCGCCAATGAGATAGATCGCCGGCACGTCGGCGTGTACACGGTACTTCTTGTCGAAGCCCTTGATCAGGCGCGCGGCCAGATCGTTCTTGCCATCGGCCATCGCCGCACGCGCCAGCGGCACGATGTGCTCTGTCTTGCGCGGGCGCCATTCGACGTTGCGACCGAGTGCCTCCTCGGCCAGCGGCAGCGCTTCGCGCTCGTTGTGCGTGGCCATCAGTAGGTCAAGGTACTTTTCCGTGTGGTCCTCGATGCGCGGCAGATACCCCTCGGCTAGCAGCAGCTTGTGCAGACGGGCATGCAGCGACAAGTCCTGCGGACGGTCGCGCAGATCATCGTTCAGTACGTCGATCGCTTCCTTGACCGCGCCCTCCGAGACCAGCTTGCCGATCAGCGCGTCGCGCGAGCGCGCCTTCACATCGATCTTTCGGCCCGCCGCCATGCGCTTATCGCCCGGGCCGAAGGGTGTGATCTCCAAAGCGTCGCTGTACTGGTACATGGCGTAGCCAATCAGGGCGCAGATCACATAGGTGAAGTACCAGAAGGCCGCAGACAGCACGAACAGCAGCACGAAGGTGCCAACGCCGACACTGGCGGCCCGACCGGCCATGGCGCCGATCGCCGCGCCCGTCAAGCCGCCGGCGCCACCGAGCAGCACCACGCCGTAGCTGCGGGATAGATCGGCAAAGAAAACAAACAGGCACAGCACGAAGTAGGCCCGGCCGATACGGCCGATGGTGTTGACGATGCCGGTCGGGCTGAGCGCGCCGAACACGCTTTGCGTAACCACCAGCCGCATGACGGCGGCCGGCATCGCGATGCCGAACAGCAGCACATAGGCAACCCAGACCATGAACTGGCTGCCGGCGGTGAGCATGGCCACGCCGACAATCGCTACCGCAAAGGCGATGTTGATCACCACATACTTGAACGGCCGCCACATGCTGGCGTTCTCGTCGAGCGCCGGGTAACTGCTGGGGCTCAGGAACCCTTGCGAGGACCGGTCGATGATGGTGAAGCCGTAGGCGGCGCCGTAGACGAACAAGACCAGCAGCGCCAGCAGCATCACGAACACGCCAAAGATGCCCATGAACAGCGCCAGCGGCGTGAGCAATGTGAGCACCGACACGGTGGCCACTCGAATGAGCACCACCTTTTCCAGCGGCAGCGCAAAGATGCGCGGCATGCGCTGCCAGAACGGCGTGACAGGGGCGACGGTGGCGTCGGGGGTCCAGGTACTCACAATGACTTTGCGGCAGGGCTTGAGACAGAGTGTGACTGGCGGATCGTAACGGCAGGCGGCCGCAGCGCCCGGCTCAATTGCACGGGCCTTGTCCTCCAGCTCGTGGCATTTCAGTGCGAAAGGTCTGGCGCTTCTCGAGCTAGGACTTCTCGGGCTGGAGCTCCCCGGGCTGGAGCTTTTCGGGCTAACCCGGATATTTCACCAGTATGAGGTCAGCGGCCACGTGCTTACGCGCGTTGTCAGAGGAGAACGAGGCCTGCAGACAACCGAGGATCGCCGATGCCAAAGTGTACGCAAGACAAGATCGACTT
>JBIIZX010000045.1:0-11954 GCA_044346055.1 Burkholderiaceae bacterium
TCGGGCAAGAGCCTGACGATGGCGTTCTACGCCGGCCGCATCATCCGCGAGCCGGCGATGGGCAACCCAACGCTCGTCGTGCTCACCGACCGCAACGACCTCGACGACCAGCTATTCGCCACCTTCGCGCGCTGCCGCGACCTGCTGCGCCAGCCGCCGGTGCAGGCCGAGAGCCGTGCGCACCTGCGCGAGTTGTTGAGCGTCGCTGCGGGCGGGGTGGTGTTCACCACGATCCACAAGTTCTTCCCCGAAGAGAAGGGCGACCGGCACCCGAACCTCTCCGACCGGCGCAATATCGTGGTGGTCGCCGACGAGGCGCACCGCAGCCAGTACGACTTCATCGACGGCTACGCGCGCCACATGCGCGATGCGCTGCCGCACGCATCGTTCATCGGCTTTACCGGCACGCCGATCGAGCAGGCTGATGCCAGCACACGCGCCGTGTTCGGCGACTACATCAGCGTCTACGACATCCAGCGCGCCGTGCAGGACGGCGCCACGGTGCCGATCTACTACGAGAGCCGGCTGGCCAAGCTCGCGCTCGACGAGACCGAGCGGCCCAAGATCGACCCCGGCTTCGAGGAGGCCACCGAGGGCGAGGAGGTCGAGCGCAAGGAGAAGCTCAAGACCAAGTGGGCGCAGCTCGAAGCGGTGGTCGGCGCCGAGAAGCGACTGGAGCTGGTGGCCAAGGACATCGTCGAGCACTTTGAGAAGCGGCTTGAGGCAATGGACGGCAAGGGGATGATCGTCTGCATGAGCCGGCGCATCTGCGTTGAGCTGTACCGCGAGATCGTGAAGCTGCGGCCTGGGTGGGGAAGCAGCGGCGATGGCACCGATGACGAACACGGTGCGCTCAAGGTGGTGATGACCGGCTCAGCCTCCGACCCCGCCGACTGGCAGCAGCACATCCGCAACAAGCCGCGGCGCGAGGCGCTGGCGAATCGAGTTCGTGACCCGAAGGACCCGTTCAAGCTCGTGCTGGTGCGCGACATGTGGCTCACCGGCTTCGACGCGCCCAGCCTGCACACCATGTACATCGACAAGCCGATGCGCGGGCACGGCCTCATGCAAGCCATCGCGCGCGTGAACCGCGTGTTCAAGGACAAGCCGGGCGGGCTGGTGGTCGACTACCTGGGGCTCGCACAGGAGCTGAAGCAGGCGCTGGCCACGTACACCGAGAGCGGTGGCACCGGGCGCACGGCGCGAGACCAGGACGAGGCGGTGGCCGTGATGCTGGAGAAGCACGAGGTGTGCGCCGGACTCTTCCACGGCTTCGACTGGGGCAAGTGGACGACCGGTGCGCCGACGGAACGGTTGGGCCTGCTACCGGCGGCGCAGGAGCACATCCTGGCGCAGGAGAGCGGCAAGGAGCGTTGCGTGGGCGCGGTGCGCGAGCTGTCGCAGGCGTTCGCGCTTGCGGTGCCGCACACCGAGGCGCTGCACATCCGCGACGACGTGGCGTTTTTCCAGGCGGTGCAGGCGGTGCTCGCCAAGCGCGCGCCCGGCGACGCGCGGCCCGAGGAAGACATCGAGCACGCGGTGAGGCAGATCATCTCGCGCGCCGTCGCACCCGAGGGAGTGATCGACATCTTTGCCGCGGCTGGCCTCGCAAAGCCCGACATCTCGATCCTGTCGGAAGACTTTCTGTCCGAGGTGCGCGGGATGCCTCAACGCAACCTCGCGGTGGAACTGCTGCAGAAGCTGCTGAAGGGCGAGCTGGCAACGCGTCGACGCAAGAACGTGGTGCAGGCACGCTCCTTTGCAGAAATGCTTGAGCAGACGATCCGCCGCTACCAGAACCGCGCCATCGAGGCGGCGCAGGTGATCGAGGAACTGATCGGCCTCGCAAAGGAAATGCGCGAAGCCCACGCGCGCGGCGACGCGCTCAAGCTGAGCGAAGACGAGCTGGCGTTCTACGACGCGCTGGAGACCAACGACAGCGCCGTAAAGGTGCTCGGCGACGAGACGCTGCGCGCGATCGCGCAGGAACTGGTCAGGACCGTACGCGCCAACGTCACCATCGACTGGACGCTGCGCGAGAACGTGCGCGCGCAGCTGCGCGTGCTGGTCAAGCGCATCCTGCGCAAGTACGGCTACCCACCGGACATGCAGGAGAAGGCGACCGAAACGGTGCTGGAGCAGGCGGCGTTGCTTTCAGCTGATTGGGCCACTGCCTAGCCGATGGGCGCCGACGTGAAAGCTAACGTGAGCGCAGCGAACGTTCAGGCGCGTAGCGCCGGCCGGAGCCACAAGAAGCCGGCCAGCGGAACGCCGTGGACGCGCAAGCTCTGGATCTACGACCTGCGCACCAACAAGCACTTCACGCTGAAGACCAACCCGCTCAAGCGCGCAGACCTGGACGAGTTCGTGCGGCTGTACAACCCGGCCAATCGGCATGATCGCGCGCCGACGTGGCGAGATGAAAGGACGCCCTCACCCCAGCCCTCTCCCGCTGAGGCGGGAGAGGGAGTGAACGGCCGCTGGCGTGTGTACTCGTATGACGAGCTGATCGCCCGCGAAAAAGCGAGCCTGGACATCTTCTGGCTCAGGGCCACAGCCTCGCCGACAGCGACAACCTGCCCCCGCCCGAGGTGATCGCGCAAGAGATCGTGGAAGACCTTGAAGCGGCGCTGGAGCAGTTTCGGTTGATTGCGGCGGACTTGAACGGCGGCGTAGCGGGCGGCGGCACCTAACTTATTAAAGCCAGAGCGCCATTTCTTTGATAGGCTCGCCCGCTATTAAAGCTCCCTTTCGCGAGGGTCCGATGAAGCGGGGACCAACCGGGCGCCAGGACGTCTCGACGATCGGCGGAGAGCGGGTCGCGGCATTCATCCCTCTGCCACTGCCACCCAGCCCTGCCGTCGACCTCTCCGGCCACCGCCAGCTTCTGCTGGAACGCGCGCTGCTGGCGTGCGGCCGGCTCGACGGCGTGTCAGCACTGCTGCCGGACCCGGACCTCTTCCTTTACGCCTACGTGCGGCGCGAGGCGGTGCTGTCGTCGCAGATCGAAGGCACGCAGTCGTCGCTGTCGGACCTGCTGTTGTTCGAGATGGATGAGGCGCCGGGCGCGCCGTTCGACGACGTGGTCGAGGTGTCCAACTACGTCGCCGCGCTGGAGCACGGCATGGCGCGCCTGCGCGAAGGCTTTCCCCTGTCGAACCGTCTGCTGCGCGAAGTGCATGGCCAGTTGCTCGCGCGCGGACGCGGAGCGGACAAGCTTCCGGGGGAGTTTCGGCGCTCGCAGAACTGGATCGGCGGCACCCGGCCGGGGAATGCGTTGTTCGTCCCGGCACCTCCGCAAGCTGTGGAGGATTGCATGGCCGAGCTGGAGCGCTTCATCCACGAGCCGCACACGCTTCCTTCGCTCGTGAGGGCTGGCTTGGCGCATGTGCAATTTGAAACCATCCATCCGTTTCTGGACGGCAACGGTCGCGTGGGACGGTTGTTGATCGCTCTCATGCTGCATGAAGCGCAAGTGCTTCGGCAGCCGCTGCTCTACCTCAGCCTGTACCTGAAGCAGCACCGGGCTGATTACTACCGGCTTCTGGATGTCGTCAGACGCGATGGTGACTGGGAGGCGTGGCTCGAGTTCTTCCTGGACGGTGTTGCGCAGACGGCCAGTACTGCGGTCGACACCGCGCATCGGCTGCTTGCGCTCTTTGGGGCCGATGAACAAGCGATGACCAAGCTCAGCGGCGGCACTGCGAGCACGATGCGCGTGTACAGGGCGCTCCGCGCCAAACCGGTGGCCACGATCAACGACCTGGCACAGCGTGCGGCAGTGTCGTTCCCGACGGCGGCAAAGGCCGTCGAGGTCCTCACGGGCGCGGGCATCGTCCGCGAGCTGACAGGGGGGCGCCGCAACCGGGTGTTCGCCTACGACCGGTATCTCGCGATCCTCAACGAGGGAACCGAGCCGCTTTAAGCCTCTGCACATGGCCACGCTGATCCCGTCCCTCGGTGCCGCCCGCTTCGACTCGCGCGGCGAGTTGCGTCTCGCCGAGAGGCTGCGCGAGTTTCTCGAAGACAACGCCGTCATCTGGCACAACCTGCCCGTAGGCCCCCGCGGGCGGCATCCGGACTTCATCGTCGTTCATCCCGATCACGGCCTGCTGGTGCTGGAGGTGAAGGACTGGCGGCTGGACACGCTGCTGTCGGCCACCAAGACGGAAGTGGAGCTGCTGACCGACCGCGGCCCGGTGCGCGAGCAGAGCCCGTTCGAGCAGGTGCGTGGCTATATGTTCGATGTCGTGCGCACGCTGGAGCGCGATCCGCAGCTCGTCTTCCCGCCCGAGCACCCCTTCATGGGCAAGTGCGTCACGCCGTTCGGCTTTGGCGTGGTGTTCACCAACATCACGCGCAGGCAGTTCGAGGGCACGGATCTGCCTGAGGTCTTCCAGCCGGAGCGCTGCATCTTCCGTGACGAGATGAGCGAGAGCGCAGACGCAGAGGCGTTTCGCGGCCGCGTCTGGGCGATGGTCACGCGCCGCATCGGCGCGCCGCTCACGCTGCCTCAGTTCGACCGCCTGCGCGCGCTGCTCTTTCCGGAGATCCGCATCCGCCAGATTGCGCTGCCGCTGGACGAGCCGGAACCGGATGCGGCGGCGGATCGCATGCTGGCGGTGATGGATCTGCACCAGGAGCAGCTCGCGCGCAGCCTGGGCGAGGGCCACCGCATCGTGCGTGGCGTGGCGGGCTCCGGCAAGACGCTGATCCTTGCCTTTCGCGCCGAGTACATCGCGCGCGCGGCCGCCAAGCCCGTGCTGGTGCTGTGCTACGCGAACGGCATCGCCGGTCGGCTGGAGGCGGCGATGCAGGAGCGCGGCGTTGATGACCGGGTGCAGGTGTCGACCTTCCACGCCTGGTGCTTCCGCTTGCTGCGCACCTATGGCATTCCGGCGCCGAGCGAAACGGAGATCCCGGAGTACGAAGCGCGGCTGGCGGAGAGTGTGCGGCGCGTGGCCGAGGCCGTGGACAAGGGCCAGATCCCCGGTGGCCAGTACGAGGCGGTGCTGATCGACGAGGCGCATGACTTCGAGCCGCGGTGGCTGGCGCTCGCCGCCAAGATCGTGGACCCGGACAAGCGCTCGCTGCTCATCGTCTACGACGACGCGCAGGCGATCTACAAGGGCCGCAAGCGGCCGGTGTGGAGCCATCTGGGCATCGATGCGCGCGGCAAGACCACGGTGCTCAAGATCAACTACCGCAACACCTCGCAGATTCTGTCGTTCGCCAAGCGCTTTGCGGCCGACGTTCTCGGTGCGCCCGGCGTGCAGGCCGACGACGAGGCGGCGATCCTGCTGCCCGAGGACGCCGGCCGCCAAGGGCTGGAGCCCGAGGTGCGCAAGTGCGTCGACTACGACGGCGAAGCGCACGCCGTCGCGGAGTGGATGCAGGGCCGGCAGAAGGCGGGCTACACCTGGCCGCAGATGGCGGTGCTGTACCCCGAGCACCATATTGGCGAGCGCATTGCGGCCGCATTTGCGAAGCACGGCATTCCGGTGGATGTTGCCAAGGCCAACAAGAACCGCATCTCAGTTGGCGTGCGCGCTGTGCGCTTCATGAGCATGCACACGGCCAAGGGCCTGGAGTTTCCGTGCGTGGCGGTGGCCGGCCTGGGCGCGCTTGGCCGCCATGGTGGCGAGGAGGAAGACGACGTGCGTCTGACCTACGTCGCCATCACACGGGCGACGCATGAGGCGTTGCTGACGTACTCGCGCGCTTCTCCGTTGGTGCAGCGGATGGTGGCGTAGCCGCACTCAAAGTCTTTGCATATCGGCCAGGACGTGTATAGAGAAGTCGCTTTCTCTATGCACGTCTAATGCGAAGCGCATCGCAATGACCGAGGCTCGCCCCTGAGCAACGTGTTCGCCTATCTATGCGGCCACTCTTTGTCTGGCCGGTTGACGCGCCCCGTAACCTGCATTGCGTCATGGCTGTCCACAATGCTGCGCTGTCCACGGATCGTGAACATCGGTCATTCAGTGGACATAGCGGTGAAATGCAATGTTGCCCGATTAATCTGTCTCCCAGTCTGTCCATCGTATTGACTTTGTCCACGCTGCGTGGACAATGCGTTCTTGATGGACAAGAACACTGACCCCCACGACCTCTTGGCCGCTGCTCTCGGGCGACTAGAAGCCTATGGCCTCACCGCTCAGATCGAGCGGCGTGAAGTCCAGTTGCCCAAGACCCGGGCCGATGCGCTCGTTCGCATCGGCTACGGTGACCGCGACGCCACCTACGCGGTCGAGCTGAGGCGGGGCTTGCGGCCCAACGGATTGGGTGCGGTGCTTCATCAACTCGAACGACTGGGCGAACAGGGGCTGCTGGTGGCAGATCACGTCACGCCGCCCATGGCAGAAGAACTGCGCGCCCGCAAGATTCCGTTCGTCGATGCGGCGGGAAACGCTTTCCTTGATCAGCCGCCACTGTTCGTTTGGGTCAAGGGCGAAAAGCCGCGCGCCACGACCGGCTGCGCTCAGCCCATGGGACGCGCCTTTCAGGCAAGCGGCCTGCAAGTGCTCTTTGCGCTGATCTGTCACCCCGAGTGGGCGGAGCTGCCCTACCGTGAAATCGCGCAGCGCGCGGGCGTGGCCCACGGTACCGTGGGCTGGGTGATGGCCGAGTTACCGAAGCTCGGCTTCATGACAGAGCTGCGCGGCAAGCGCCGCCTCATGCAGCGCGAGCGGCTCTTGCAGCAATGGGCCGAGTTCTATCCGCGCGCGCTGCGGCCGCGTTTGCTGCTTGGTCGCTACCGAGCAGAGAACCTGGCGTGGTGGGACACGATCGATCCCGCCAGGTACGGGGCGGTCCTCGGAGGAGAGCCGGCTGGCGGGCGCATCACGCACTACCTGCGTCCGGGAGCCGCGACCTTCTACACTGAAGAGATCGACCCCCGACTCCTGGTGGATTTGCGCTTGCGCACCGACGTCAACGGCAACGTGGAAATCTACCGTCGCTTCTGGACGTTTGACGGTGCCGAAGTGGGCCTGGCCCCCACGCCGCTCGTCTACGCGGACCTCATGGCCACCGGGGACGGTCGGTGCATCGAAACCGCGAAGATGATCTACGACGATCATCTCTTCCGTGCCGATGCTTGATCTGTCGCATCGGCAGGACCTGGCATGGCTCGCCCGATTGGTCTCCGACATGCAGTCCGCTGCGCCCGACCTCAGGCCGCTCGTGGTTGGCGCGCTCGCTCGCGATCTATGGCTTCACTATGGGCACGACATCGAGATCACGCGGGTCACCGAGGACGTTGATTTTGCGCTCGCAGTGGACTGGCAAGGATTCTCGGCGGCGCGTGACGCCCTGGTGGCTACTGGCTTGTTCGAGCCTTTGCGAAACGTTCCCCATAAGTTGCGCCATGGAAAGTTCGGCTGGATCGACTTGATTCCTTTCGGCGCCGTGGAGAGGGCCGACGGGACGATTGCCTGGCCGCCGTCCGGAGATGAGGTTATGGAGGTGTTGGGGTATGCCGAGGCCCATGCGGCCGCGGTCCCGATCGCGCTGCCTGACGATCAGACGGTCCAAGCGGTTTCCTTGCCGATTCTCGCGGTTCTGAAGGCTTTGGCCTGGAAGGACCGGCATCGCGCCACGCAAGGCAAGGACGCAGTCGATCTCGCGCTGATCATGCGGCGCTATCTTGAGGCCGGCAATCTCGATCGTCTCTATGCAGACTTTGCGTACGTCATCAACGAGAACTTCGATTTCGAACCGACGGGCGCGTGGCTGCTGGGTCGCGACGCTCGTGTGCAGTTGATCGAGCACAGTGCGCGCCTTGAACGAATGATCGGCGCTTTGGACGCAGTTCTCGCGCCCGAGCTTGACGCGGATGGCGCGCAAACTCTTGCCTTGCAGTTGAACCCGGCGACTCCCGACGACGCACTGAAACTGCTGGGCGCGTTTCATAGAGGCCTGCTCGGCGCGGAGGCGCCATGAACACGTCCACCCTCATCCCAAAAGCTCTGGAACTACTGCAACGTCCTGCTTGACCACGGGATGAGCTATGGCGACTATCCCCGCCTTCGCAGGGACAGGCTCCCGCAGCTTACCTACCTGCTGTTCCTCGAGATGGCGGACGAGCGCAGCCGCCCGCCGCACAACCAGCCGAGCCCCATCGCGGCCGCCTACGCGTGGCGGGGACCAAGCGGGACGCCAAGATGTCTCGGCTCTGGTAGGCATGGAAGAGCGACTCGTTGCTCTTTGATGGCTAATTTAGGTTCGGCCCTCAACCTAAAACAACGCGCGACGTTGTTTTTAACTGGGGCAGAGCCAGCACCGAGCGACTAATCCAACGAGCGCTGTTGTCGCTCCAGCAGCGGCACCTGCAGCTTGCCCTTTGTTCTCAATTTAGCTACCTTTGTTGCCGAACTGAGAACGAACATGAAGCCTCTCGCCACTGAACTGCTGGGCGCCTCGCGCGCCGCCATCTTGGCCGCTCTCTACCTGCGGCCTGAAGAAGGCTTGCACGTCCGAGAACTGGCGCGTGTGACAGGCATATCGCCTGGCACTTTGCATCGCGAGTTGCGCGCACTTGCCGCGGTTGGCCTGCTCAGCCGAAGAGAAGTCGGGCACCAAGTGGTCTATGCGGCGGATCGCGCCAGCCCGGTGTTCGAGGAGATTGCTGGCCTCATGCGCAAGACAGCCGGCCTTGCAGAAGTGCTGCGTGCGGCGCTGGCACCACTTGCCCATCAGCTGCAGGTCGCGTTCATCTACGGCTCAATGGCGGCAGGCTCAGCGGGCGCGAGTAGCGATGTCGATGTGATGGCGATCGGTGACGCCGGCTTTGCCGCTCTGGTGAAGGCGTTGCATCCAACCCAGGTAACGCTGCGCCGCGAAGTCAATCCGACCGTGATGACGGCGGCGGAGTTTGCCAAGCGTCGCCGCGCGCGAGACGGCTTTGCGCTGTCAGTGCTCAAGGGACCCAAGATCTGGTTGCTTGGAGGCGAAGATGACCTTGCAGAACCTCGCAAGAATCGGGCAGCTCAAGGCACATGAAGCCACGCTAGATGAAGTGAAGCGCCTGCTTGCGTCAGCCAAGCGCAACCTTGCTGACGCTGCATACACCGGGCTGAGCAACGAAACGCGGTTTGACTGTGCGTACAAGGCCATCATGCAATGCGCGCTGGTCGCCATGCTGGCGAGCGGCTTTCGCCCTTCCACGAATGCGCTGGGGCACCATCAAACGATGATCCAATCGCTGCCGCTCACGATCGGTCTCGCCAATGATCGTTGGATCTTGCTCGATGCGCTGAGAAAGAAGCGCAACCAGAATGACTACACAGGGGCCAGCATGGCTGATGACGAGACGCGACAGGCAATCGCTGAAGCAAAGGCCTTGCTGCCGGAAGTTGAAGCGTTCTTGAAGAGCGCGCATCCGGGCCTGTTGAAGTAAACGATCGCCGTCCTTGTTTCACCTCAGCGCGAGCCACCCCGCCCGCGCTTACCATCCCGATCACACAAGCGACGCAGCCGCCACGGCGCACCACGCCATCGCGAGCAGCGCGCCATAACCACAACGGGGCGACATCCATGACCAACGCGGCCATCACCGGCTGGGGCAAGTGCATGCCTCCGGCTGTTCTGTCCAACGCGGACCTTTCAACCTTTCTCGAGACTGATGACGCGTGGATCGTCAGTCGCACCGGCATGCACGAGCGGCGCATCTCGCATGTGCCGGCGATCGAGATGGCGTCGGTGGCGGCAGCGCGCGCGCTGGCGTGTGCGGGGCTGGACGCCGATGAGGTGGAGCTCATCGTCTACGGCAGCTGCAGCAATGACGAGCAGGTGCCCAACTCGGCCTCGGGCGTGCAGATGCGCCTGGGCGCGCATCGCGCTGCGGCCATGGACATCAACACCGCGTGCACCAGCTTTCTGTACGGGCTGTCGTCGGCCGCGGCCATGGTGCGCACGGGGGCCGTGCGCAATGCGGTGGTGATTGGCGTGGAGCTCATCTCGCCGTACATGGACTGGAACAACCGCGGCGTGGCGGTGTTGTTTGGCGATGGTTGCGCGGCGGTGGTGCTGCAGGCTGCGGACGCGGTTGGCGAGCAGCCCGGCGTCGGCCTCCTTGGCGAGCAGCTCGGCTGCTATGCCGATGCGCGGCATACGCTGCGCGTGCGCGGCATGGGCTGCACCTATGCCAACCGCGGCGTGACTCTCGGCGATACGCAGTGGGACTTTGACGGGCAAGAGATCTTCAAGCGCGCCGTACACGGCATGGGCGAGGCGGCGGCTGCGGTAATGGCCAAGTGCGGCGTGACGGCTGACGACATTGACCTCGTGGTGCCGCACCAGGCCAATTTGCGCATCATCGAGGCGGTGGTCAAGCGCGCGCACATTCCCATGGACAAGGTCATGCTCACCGTGCAGCGCTACGGCAACATGAGCGCGGCCACGGTGTCGGTGGCGCTGGTGGATGCGCTGGAAGAAGGCCGAGTCAAGCCCGGCGCGCTGCTGCTGATGCCGGGCTTTGGCGCCGGCCTCACCCTGTGCGCGCACCTGGTGCGCTGGGGCAGCCGCATCACACCGTTAGGCACCAGCACCGCCGAACTGCCGCCGTGCGAGAAGACCGCCCTGCAACTGGTCAACGAGATCCGCGCCGTCAAGGCACAGGCCGCCGAGCGCTCAGGCGCGGCCCTGCTGGCGCCGGTGCTGGCAGAGACGCTCGGCCCCGTGGGTTAAGGTGTTGGCCAACAAGATCACGGTCGAACAAGCCGTCGCCGAACGAGCTGTGGCCGAATGAGGAGCGCCATGACGACTGAATACATCCTGGTCGACTACGAGAACACGCAGCCCAAGGCCGATGAAGTTGCACTCGTGCAGCGCGCCTCGCAGCGGCTGTGGATCTTTCGCGGCCCCGGGCAAAAGAAGTACGACGCCGAGTTTGCCGAGGCGCTGCTCACGCTCGGTGAAGTGGCCAAGGTGGTGCGCTGTGAAAAGTCTGGCGCCAATGCGCTCGACATGCACATCGCCTTCGAGCTGGGCCGCCTGGCGCAAGGCGGCGCGGCCAGCGCGCTGGAGTTCGTGGTGGTGTCCAAGGACACTGACTACGAGCCGCTGCTGCAGTACCTGCGCAAGCTGGGCTACGCGGCGCGGCGCGAGAAGACGTTGAAGGCGGTGCTGTCCTTGCAGGATGCAGCGCCACACGTGGCAGCCAGGTCAGTGCCAAAGCCGCCGCCTGTGAGCGCACCGAGGGGAAGAACCACCAAGGCCGCAAAGGCGGCGCCACCTGCGCCCGCGAAGAAAGCGGCCAAGGCACCTGCAAGGCCGGCAGCCAAAGCAGCGCTTAAACAAGAAGCCAAGCAAGAAGCCAAACCCGAAGCCAGGCAATCAACCAGGCAAGCCGCCAAGCAGCCGGCGGCGCGATCAGCAAATGCGGCGCCCGCCGCCAAGGCAGCCAAGGCAAGTCCCACCGCCAGGGCTGAAAGCGCAAGAGCCGCAACGCCTGCCGAGCAAGTAGCGCGCGTTCGCTCCGACCTCGTCGCCCACCCACGCAGCCGCCCCGTGCGCCTTGCCAGCCTGCGCACCTGGCTGCAAAACCGCAAGGTGCCGCGCGAAGACGTCGAAGCCGTGATCACAGCGCTGCAATCGGCGCGCGTGCTGCAGGTTGATGGCAGCAGAGTGATCTACTCGTCGTAGCGGCAGTCGCGGCCGCAACATTGGAGTCGCCGGCCGTTACCGGCTCACGCGGAAAACGAGTGACCAGCCCGCCCGTCGTTCCCGCGGAGGCGGGAACGCAGTGTCTTTCATCGCAAAGCCGCTGGGCCCCCCGCCCGCGCGGGGGCGACGAAACTGTTCAAGCGCCCCGGCGGCGTCGCGGTCGGGCTCAATGCCGTCGATGATCATGTTGATCTCCGTGCGCCGGTCAAAACCGGCGAGATGTTGTGAATGAAAGAGTCATACGTTGAAGGCTTAGCCAGCTACGGCGGCCCCGAGTCATGCGTGCA
>JBIIZX010000412.1:0-3567 GCA_044346055.1 Burkholderiaceae bacterium
CATCGGCAGTCCTCGCTTGGCATAGGGGGTCGAATACCTATGACAACGCGCCTCGGCACGAGGCTGCCGACCTACTTGTGGTGAAATATCCGGGCTAGACGCCCAGGACGTTGACCAGCTGAAGGCGCTAGCGGCCGATGCCGTCGTCGTCGACCAGGCGGTGTTCGCGCAGGCGCAGCGCGAAGTCCTCGTCGGACAGGTCGAGCAGGCGCGCAGCTGCCGAACGCACGCCGCGCGAGCGTTGCAGTGCGCTGTCGAGCAAGTGGCGCTCGGCCAGGCGTGCGACTTCCTGCATCAGGGTTGGCAGCGGTACCAGCCCAAGCTGCGCGCCTACGTGCGCAATTGCGCTGGTGAGATTGGCAGCCACCACCGCCGGGTGCGCTGGGTTGGCTGGGTCCAGGGTCCGCAGCACGAGACCGAAGGCATGTGCGTCTTCATGCACCGCTTCGGCCGGCAGCAGCATGGCGGATAACTCCACCGGCGCACCGGTGTTGACGAAGCTGCCACGGCCCTTGCTCACCAGACCATGGCGGCGCACCTGCTCAAACAACTGCGCCAGCGTGCCAGAGCTTGTGGCCAGCCACTGCGCCAGCGGCTGGCCTTGCATGTCAGCAGCGAGCTTGCAGCCGGCCAGCCGCAGGAACGCCGGGTTGGCAAAGTCCACTTCGCCGCGCGCATTGCACACCACCACGCCATCGGTGGTCTGCTCGACCATGGCCGTGCAGCGCGCCAGTGCAGCAGCACCGGCCGCATCGTCCTCGCCTATCACGGCAGCACGCAGCAACAGCAGCAGCAGCCGACCGCCGGCCCTAAACGGCGTTGCGCTGACGCGCACGGTGACGCGCTTGCCGACCACGCGGGCCTGCATCTCGCGCGCACAGCCGGTGGCGGCTGCAGCACTGAGCATGTCCTCGACCGCCGAACGCATGCCGCGCTCCAGACCCACGGTGGCGCGCTTGCCCACCAGCTGGTCGGGTGCCAGGTCATACAACCGCACTGCGGCAGCATTGGCATCGAGCACGGCGAGCGTCACGGCGTCCACCACGAACACCGCATCGGTGGCGACCTCGAACAGGGTGCGATAGCGCGCCTGCACCTGGCGCTGCGCGGCGTAGTCGCGCTCCAGTTCGTCTTGTGCGTGCACGAAGCGTTGCTGCAGTTGCGCGGCTTCACGCAACTCGCGGCCGACTGCCAGCACGGTGCCGTCGGTGCCAAGGCGGATGGCGGAATACGCGACCGGCACATCAAGCTCGTCGCCGACGCCAACATTGACTTCACGGCGCCGCGACAGGCCGTGCTCGCGCGCCTCCAGCAGCAGTTGCTCGATCTTGCGGCGGCTTGTCCCCGAGACGGTGTCGACCCAGCGACGACCCTCCCAGGAGGTAGAGCCGGCGATCGGTGCACCAGGCCCATGAGCCAGGAAGCGGATCAAGCCGTGGTTGTCGATCACCAGCGCGATATCGCGCGTGACGGAGGCAATAGTCGCCGCCAGCTCTGGCGCAAGTGCCGCCAGTGGAGAGAGGTCGAGCGGTTGAACAAGGGGCTGTTGCATGCGCCCTTCACCTTCGACTCGGGGCAATGGGCCGGTGCGACAGCGGTCACCCGTCGCGGCCCTCTGCTGTCACTCGCGCTGAAGAACCATTGGACCGGTGTCCAAGGTTTGTCCAGATCAAGAACAGGGCATCATTGTACGTCCGCGATTGCCGCATTGCGCGAACGGTGTGACCTATATATGCCGCTCAATTGCGCCGCGGCAACATTGGGAACTCAAACCCTGCGATCAGCGCAGACCTCGACAGAACTCATCAGCAATCGGTGCGCAAGCAATCAGCAAGCAATCAAGGAAGCAAGCAATCAATCAATAAGTACTCAATGCGCCTTGGCCAGCCCGAGCAGGTGGGCCACGTCCTTGAAGAAAATGCGCACGTGGGCCATGGGGTCGCGCCGCACCAGCTTCTTGTGCATGTAGGACTGCCAAGTCAGCCGCTGCACGTCCGGGTCCTCGCACATCTTCACAAAGCGCTCGCGCCGCTTGTCGCTCGAGTACCAGAAGCGCTGCATCAGCCCCAGGATCCAGAACACGCGGCCGTGCGCTTTCATGAAGCGCGCGCGGGCCAGCTGCAAGGCTTTCGCATCCCCAGTCACGAGGAAGGCGTCCACTGCTTGTGCAGCCAGCCGTCCGCCAGCCATGGCGTAGTAGATGCCTTCACCAGAGGCTGGCGCCACCACACCGGCGGCATCGCCGGCCAGCACCACATCGCGATCGTTGTCCCACTTTTTCAACGGCTTGAGCGGGATCGGCGCGCCTTCGCGGCGAACCGTCTCCATGCCGCCCAGGCCTGCCTCCGCGCGCAGCTGATGCACTGCCTGGCGCACCGAAAAGCCCTTGTGCGCGGTGCCGGCGCCCACGCTGGTCACCGCGCCGTGCGGAAACACCCAGCCATAGAAGTCAGGCGAAATCTCGCCGCGATAAATGACGTCGCAGCGCGCTGGATCGAAGACCTTGCCGTTGCCTTCTGGCGACTTGACGATCTCGTGGTATGCGAAAACACATGGCGTCTCGCCGCCACCTGCCATCGTCTGGTGCGCCACCTTGGAGCGCGCGCCGTCGGCGCCGATCACGCTCTTGCCACGCAGCGCATGCACCTGGCCATCCTCAGCGCGGTACCAGACCTGCGCTGTGCCGTCGTCAGCGCGATCAAACGTGTCAAAGGTGCCGGTCAGCCGCGTGGCGCCGCTGCCGGCTGCGCGCTCGCGCAGCCACTCGTCAAAGTGTTCGCGATCAACCATGGCGACAAAGCCGCCGTCAGAGATCGGCATGTCGACCTGGCGGTCGCTGGGCGAGACCATGCGGGCCGAGCGAATGCGCGCCACCAGCAGATGATCCGGAATCTCGAACTCCTTGATCAGCACCGGCGGAATCGCGCCGCCACAAGGCTTGATGCGCCCGGCGCGATCGAGCAGCACGACCTTGTGGCCGGCACGTGCAAGGTCATTGGCTGCCGTTGACCCCGACGGTCCGCCGCCGACCACGATCACATCCCAAAGCTCAGTCTTCACGCGCGCGTCCATGTGGTCCCCTCTCATTCAGCGCCGGCAACCTGCAGTTGCCGCACTCGTTCCATTGGCACCCGCCGCGTGCGTCCCAGCCGCGCGGCCATGACTGCGGCAATCGCAAACAGCGCCGCTTCCAGTCCAAACACAGCGGCATAGGCAGGCCCGGGCGCGCCGACCAGCCAGCGCGCCAGATCGCTCGCCGCCGCCCCCGCCAGCCCACCTAGGCCGAAGGCGATCGCCTGCGCGGCACCCCACAGGCCCATGCGCACGCCTTCGCGCGCCGCGCGGCCCTGGCCGACCAGGGTCATCATCGAACCAATGGCTGCCACGGCGAAGGTGCCGTTGGCAAAGCCGAGCCCGAACACCGAGGCTTGCAAGGGCCAACCGGGCCCGGCCAGCGCTGCGAGCGTCAGCGACGCCAGCGCCAGCGCAGAGGCGATGCAGCCGACAATGGTCCAGCCACGCATCGTGCCGAAGCGTCGGCCGGCGAAGCCGACCAGCACCATGCCG
>JBIIZX010000413.1:0-3566 GCA_044346055.1 Burkholderiaceae bacterium
TCGCTTGAGCGAAACGCTGCAGGAGGCCCTGATCTGTTACGCCGATCACTGCTGCATCGATGGCGTGATGCCGATGATCGTTCCTGTTCTTCTCGCCCGAGACCCCAAGGGCGTCGTTGAACCCAAACTTGGCTCGCAACAGGGCCGTCAGCCGGCCTGGGATCACGCGCACCTTGTTGTAGGGGCAGACGAGCGAAAGGTATTCGCGCGCCACCCGCGAGAGATACGCGGTGTCGGTCAGGGCGCGCGCAACGAAGTCCCTGTCTTCTTTCAGCCATCGCTCGTAGCCGTCGGGCGCGAAGCGCTTGGCCTTCTCGCGTGGCATGAGTTTGGCGCGCTGGAGAATGCCGTCGTAGTCGTAGCCGGCCGTGCGTCCCTCGCCGAACGCCTGCCATGGCGTGCGGTTGCCCTTGTCGCGGTTGGCTCTGCGCAGCGCGACGGTTTTGTTGTTGAGGCTGTCGTCCAGCGTCATCTTGAACGGCAAGATGTGCTCGACCTCGACTTCGGCCGAGAACAGTCGCCCAAGGCTGATCGGCTCGCCGGTGTACGGGCAACGGCGATCGGCCGGGTTGGCGCTGAGTTCCTGCCAAAGCTTCATCCGTTGCAGGTCGAGCGCGGAGACTTTTCGCAGGCGAACTTCGCCCGCGGGATCGGTCAGAGCGGAAGTCCATTGCTCGTTCTGGCGCTGCCGGGCTGCCTGGTCCTTGCTTATCTCTTCGCGCCGCGCTTGGCTCTGTTTCAGGTCGCGGGCGACTTCGACGATGACCTCGGTCGGTCGGCCGTAGCGA
This sequence comes from Burkholderiaceae bacterium, assembly GCA_044346055.1. Lineage (GTDB taxonomy): Bacteria > Pseudomonadota > Gammaproteobacteria > Burkholderiales > Burkholderiaceae_F > JALHMQ01. The sequence goes on from JBIIZX010000413.1 coordinate 789, forward strand.
GCGATCAGCCGGTTGACCACCTTGCGTACCTGGTTCAAGCCGATGTGGACCGTGGGGTTGGCGATTCGGCCGAAGTACTCGGCGGGATTGCCACGATCTTTCTCCTCGCGCGTGCCGAAGCCGACGTGCCTTTGCAGATACTCGCCGTAGTAGGGCAGCGCCGGCAGTAACTCGCCGGTGCTCTGCGAGTGTGACAACACGCTGTGATGATCAAACGGAGCGCCAAGCGCGGAGGCGCGCTTGACCGCTTCGGCGTAGCCGATGACGGAGCGCTGAAGTTCGGGCAGTACCCAGCCCATAGCTTCGCGGCTCAGATTGCCGTAGCCATCGACAAGGCGGCTGGTGGCGATTCGATCAGCGGTTTCCTCGTCGACGCCCGTGTGATCGAGCAGCCAGCGGCGCAGCCATGCCGGTTCCTCCTGCCCGATCAGTTGTTCGACGATGGCATCCTGCTTGGCAAGATCGTAGTGATGCCACGCCTCCCCGAAGTGTTCGGGCTTCGCCAATTCGACCGCCGTTGAGTCACCCTTCAGTCGGTCGCGCTTGACATCTTCCAGGTTGTACTTCGCAGCGCCACCGACACCAAGTAGCTTGCGGATCTTGTCGAACGTCAGATGCGGGCGGTGGCAAAGCTCGTCGAAGAGTCGGTTACGTTCGGCCAGGTCGAGAGGGACCTCCCTGAGGTCTGCGTCAAGCCGCTGAAGGTTCGCCAGCTCTTGGTAAATGCGAAACCGCTGCGTACTGGGCAGCGCAAGTGGCGCACGCTCGAACTCGGGAAGCAGCGTGCATCGTCCCGGCCGGACGGGCCTCAGCGGACGCTGATGAAGAAGGACGCCTTTCAGCTCCGTCCGGGCGTCTTCGTTGAAACGACTGGGATCAAGCCGCGCCTGTGTTGCCCAAATGGCATCGAACTCCTCCTCGATCATCTGGCGATCGATGTACAGGTCGTAGGACTTCTCAATCCTGTACTTGCCATCTTCACGGGGAGCGCGGATTTCTCGATAGCGCGCGCGTACGCCCAGCCGCTTGTCGTGCCGTCGCGCAAGCCACTCGCCCACTGTTCGACAGTCTTCCGCGCTCAGGGTCGCCCGGAGGCTGCGGATTGCCGCCTTCATGACGCTGCTGTCAGAGTCCTTCTTGTCGGTCTTGCGGTTGCTGCGGAAGCCGCGGCGCTGATGGATATGGAACAGAGCGCGGCCGAACTCCGTCGGCGTCAGTGCGTGATCGAGTCCGCGGCGTCGCAGCTCGTACGGATCCATGGCCACGAGCGCGCGGCGCGCTTCTTCATGGCTCGGAAAGAAGCCGTGACGAACCATGACATTGACGAGTCGCTGCCGGCGACGCAGGAACCGGTCACGGCGCCGCCGAGCCTGGCGCCGCTCGCGACGATTCTTGGCGAGCGATTCACCCTGCTGGCCCGGCTTTGCAGCCTCGCGACCGTTAGGAAAGATACGAACGCCCATGCGAATGATCGCGACGGGCTCGTCCGCAGTGTTCAGGCGAATCAGACACCAACCGACTGATGTGGAACCGAGATCGAGAGCCAGGCGGTATCGAAGAGGGTTGGGCATGTGCACAAGCTCCGGGAGGTCGGATTGCTATGACTTCCGCAATTGTTGACGTGCCTGCTCCGGAACGCCAGAATCTCCCCGTTACTTGATCGGGATTCGCGCTTTGCCCGCTAACAAGCTGCAAAGCACCAAATTAAAGGGCCGCTACATGCGGCCCTTTGCCTATTTGCAGCTAATGGCAACTGCGCGTCAGCTGAAAGCCTGGAGGCTGAAAGTGCTTCAGTCGATGCGGGCCGCCTTCATGGCACCGCCGCCCTGAAACAGCGTCAGACCGCTGACCTTGCCATCGGCCGTGCGATCGAAGCGCACCACAATGTCCGCCACGGTTGCGTAGAAGTCGCCGCGCGCGTCCTGCAGCAGCTCGAAGCGGCCCTGGCCGGTGGCCTGCGCCCACAGTTTGCCGTCGTCAACGCTCAGCGTAAGCACGAACTGCGGGCCCAGCTGGTAGCGACCCGCCGCGGCTTGCGCCAAGGGCAAGTCGAGTGCCACGGGCCGCGCCGCAAGCAGCAACGGCGCCTCAGGAGCCACCAGGTGGATGGCGAGGTCCTCGAAAGTCTGCGCCGCATCGGCGAGCACGATGCCGGCCCTGCGCTGCGCCGGGTCGAGCACGAGCGAAGCCGCAAAGCCACCTGTCATACCCGAGTGGTACACGAGCACGCGTTCTTGCAACGGCGCCCGGTGCCAGGCGAGCCCGAGCATCACGGCGCCGGGGCCCTGCCGCAGCGGCTGCAGCGAATCCACCAGCGCGCGTTGCAAATTTGACGGCAGCGTCGCCTCGACCGGCAGCTCACCGAGGACTGCGCGCGACAGGCGCAGCAGGTCGTCGAGCGTGGAGCGCAGCCCGCCGGCACCGGCGAATGCGATCGGCACGTCCCAGGCGGGCGTCACATCCCCGCTGGCGCGGTGTCCTGGCACCAGCCCGTCATTTCTGGCGACCAGCGTGTCGTTCATGCCGAGGGGCTGCAGCACGCTTTCGCGCAGCAAGGCGTCGTAGGGCTTGCCGGCGCGCGGTGGCAGGCGGCGTGACGGGCGGCAAGGTGACATCTGCGAGCGAGCCGTACACCACGGCTGCCGTGAGATCGGCGTACGGGTTAGCGCCCGTCTTTCTCAACTCGCCGTTGCTTCTCTGCAAATTGGCCTGTGTTGCGCTCGTAAGTGTTTGGTCCGTATAGGTCGAAAGCGCCAGAGCGCTTGTAGTGAAGACTTT
>JBIIZX010000046.1:0-11899 GCA_044346055.1 Burkholderiaceae bacterium
AATTGCATCTGCTGCCCGCCGCCGGCTCCACCCAACCCGTTAATCACCAAGAAGAAGAACATGACGCTCCGACGCCTCCTGCTGTTTGTCCTGGCCGCCGTGCTCCTCATCGCCGTCGTCGGCCTGGGTCTGCGCGCCATGCGCGCGGTGCGCGCGCCCCCGCTGCAGCCCTGGCACACGCACGTGCCGGTCGAGCTCAGCGAAAGCGCGCTGAACACGGCCGACTGGACGCGCTACCTGGCGCAGGAGAAGACGATTTATGACGACATCCGCGAGAACGTCACGCAGCGGCTGCCGGAGGCGGAGCGCGTTCCATACAACCGCTACTTCGAAGGCAGCCCGGTGTACCCGCCGCGCTTTGCGCAGGACTGGAACCGCTCGTATGTGATCGAGCCCAGCGGCGCGGCGCGCGGCGTGGTGGTGCTGCTGCATGGACTCACGGATTCGCCCTACAGCCTGCGGCACATTGCGCGCCGCTACGCGGACCTCGGCTTTGTTGCCATAGGCGTGCGCATGCCGGGCCACGGGACCGTGCCGGCGGGGCTGACCAAGGTGCGGTGGGAAGACTGGAGTGCGGCCACACGGCTGGCAGTGCGCGAGGCACGGCGGCGCGTGCCGGCACCGGCGCCGCTGCACCTGGTTGGTTTTTCCAACGGCGGCGCGCTTGCCGTCAAGTACGCGCTCGATGCAATCGAGGACCCGAAGCTGCCGCGCGCCGATCGGCTGGTGCTGTTCACGCCGATGATCGGCATCACGCGCTTTGCCCGCTTTGCCGGGCTGGCTGGGCTGCCGGCGCTGCTGCCGCCGTTTGCCAACGCCGCCTGGCTGAGCAACCTGCCCGAGTTCAACCCCTTTAAGTACAACTCGTTTCCAGTCAACGGCGCGCGCCAGTCGTTTCGCCTGACCGACGCCTTGCAGGCGCAGATCCAGCGGCTGGCACGTGCCAATGGCCTGCAAACCATGCCGCCGGTGCTCACGTTCCAGTCGGTGATTGACTTCACTGTCAGCACGCCGGCCATCCTGGCCGCGCTCTATGCCTTCCTGCCCGACAACGGCAGCGAGATCGTGCTGTTTGATGTCAACCGCACCGTGAAGTTTGGCCCGCTGCTGCGGCAGTCGTCCTACGTGGCGCTTGATCGCCTGGTGCCCACCGCGCCGCAGCCGTATCGCTTCACCGCGATCGTCAACGCCGGCGAAGACACCGATGCCACGCTGGAACGCAGCATCGCGCCGGGGCAGTTGCAGGCGGTCGACAAGCCGCTCGCTCTGCCCTATCCGCCCGGCATCTTCTCGCTGTCGCACCTGGCGATTCCGATTCCGCCCAACGACCCGCTCTATGGCATGCAGGCCGGGCCCAAGGCGCGGCTGGAGTTCGGCATCAACCTGGGGGCGCTGGATGCGCGCGGCGAGCGCGGCGCGCTGATCGTCGATCAGGACTTTCTCACGCGCCTGCCGTCGAATCCGTTCTTCCCCTACCTGCTCACACGCGTGGAACAAGGCATCGATCAGCCGTCAGCGGCCAGCGGGCGCGGCCTCACCGCGAGCACCGCGCCGGCGATCCCCGTGCGGCTGGAAGCGCTGCTGTCGACCTTTGTCCCGGAGGACCGGGACGCGCAGCAGTTTGCCGGTCCTTGAGCTGCTCTGAGCCTAGCTGGGCTCAGAGCCCTTCGAGGTAGCGATCGATATCAAGCGAGGCGCGCACGCCGATGTCCGCACCATGGCGCTCGAGAAACTCGCTGGCCGCGGCGCGCCCGGCATCGCGCAGCATGGTCAGGAAGTTCCACTCCGCGAGCATCTTGGACGATGAACTCAGCTCGGTCATCAGGTCGCTGGCAATGCGGTGCATGCGCATCTCGGCCAGCGCGGCGCCCTCGCCGGTGCCCGGGTCGACCACCCGGCGCAACAGCGCGGCCGCGCGCAGCTCCTTGATCAGCGCCGAGTTGAAGGCAATCTCGTTGAGGCGGTTGTGGATCTCGCGCGCGCTGCGGGGAGTGCCCTGCCGCTCGATCGGATTGATCTGCACGATGATGGTGTCGCGCGACTTGCACTCGCGGATCAGCGGCACCAGCGACGGATTGCCCGAGTAGCCACCATCCCAATAGGGCTCGCCGTCGATCTCCACCGCCTGGAACAGTGTGGGCAGGCAGGCCGAGGCAAGCAGGACATCGGTCGTGATATCGGCATTGCGGAACAGCCGCCCGCGCCCGGTGCGCACATTGGTCGCGGTGATGAAAAGCTTGATCGGCGCGCGCTTGAGCTGCTCGAAGTCGATTGCCTCCAGCAGGATCTTTTCGAGCGGATTGCTGGCCATCGGCCCCATGTCATAGGGCGAGACCATGCGCGCGGTGATGTCCAGCATGGCAAACACCGGCGAGTAGTCGAGCGTCCAGTGGCCGGTGAGGATCTCGAGCGGCCCGCGCTGCAACGGGCTGAAGCGCGCCGCATCGGATACCGCCCGCCAAAAACGCTCCAGCGCTTCACGCGCACCGTCGGCGCCACCGGCGGCAAAGCCGTCGACCATCACCGCAGCGTTCATCGCACCGGCTGAGGTGCCCGAGATCCCGTCAAATTGCAGCCAGGACTCTTCCAACAGTCGGTCAAGCACACCCCAGGTGAATGCGCCGTGCGAGCCGCCGCCTTGCAATCCCAGATCAACGAGTTGCGGGCCGCGCCTTTCGCTCTTGGCTTTCATTATTCACCTGTCAAACGTAAAGCGGACCGCCGGTGCCTGGCACGGACGGTCCGCACATAACCAAGGACGATTGCAGCAGCGCCTCGGGCCGAACACCTCGGCTGGCGTTGTGCGTTACTGGTCAGGCGCTATTCGCTGCTCGTTCGCTGCTCAGGCGCTGCTTACTCGCCGCACAACAGCCGCATGCGGCGCTCGGCGATGGCGAACGCCTCATCCGTGTCGGCGGCCAGGACCTGGGCCTTGGCCTGGTCGCAGGCGCTTGCAGCGCGCACATCCTCAGCGGGAGCAGCCGGTGCCGGCGCAGCTTTCGCGGGTGCCGCCGCAGGGGCTGCCGGCCGCGGCGTGCAGCGGGCATCGGGCACCAGGCGGATGTTGGAGAACTGGCCCTGTTCAACCGCCACACAGTCGCCAATGCGCTTGCCGGCCTGGTCGGAGACCAGTCGCACGGTCTGCGTGCCGTCGATCAGCACGGTGTACTCGAACGCCTGTGAATTGCCTGCCGCCGTCCCCACGGCGCGCCCTGCGGCCGCACCGCCCAGACCGCGCAGGGCGCGATTGCTCCCGGACTGGCCGCTGCCCGTTGCCAGGCCAATGCCGCCGCCGACCAGGGTGCCGACTGCGCGCGAACTCGTGTCCGTGACCGTCACCGACTGCACATTGGTAATGCGGCCGTACTGCACCCGCATTTGCGCCGCCGCGTCAAACGACAGCAGCGCCAGGGCCACGGCAGCGGTGCCGACGAAAGCAACGTGTTGTTTCATCATTAGTGTCCTTCGCGAAATTGTTGAACTGACGCGCGCCAGAGGGGACCGCAAAGGTCAGGCGCAAGCGCAGTGGACGTGACTGATTGAAGTTGGTGTGTCTGCAAGAGTTCGCAGCGGCTGCGAGCAAGTCGCCAGGGTCACCGCAGCGAAGGCGCAGCGAAGGCGCAGCGTACACGGTGGGCGGCAGCATGCAGATGACGATCGCGCCAAAGCGCCAGTCGTGCTCGCCCGGTGTAGCGGCAACACACCAAAGATGCGCCGCGCTGACGGGGAAGCTGACTTGACGCGCGGCTGTGTCTTGCGGCGCCGCGAGTGGGCCAAGACGGCACCGGACCTGTGGCCCGGCACCGTGCTGGTTCAACCGTCGTGCTGGATCGCGCGCTGTATCTCGCTCTCGATCTCGAACTACAGATCGAGCCGGTTGATCCGGTTGCCGTTCATGCTGATGTTGCCCATCAGTCCGGCATTGGACATCACGAAGCCAATGACCTCCTGGCTGGCGGTCTGCGACGTGACCTGCGCATTGGCGCCCGCGCTGAGCACGGTGACCGATGCATCGGCACCGACCGTCCAACCACGGCTTTCCTCGAAGCGACGCAGTGAGCCGTCAGTCATGAACAGGATAAACACAGCCTGCGACTGCGCGCCCGCCAGCAAGCCTGCCGAGGCCTCGGTCATGCGGAAGTAGCCCGTTGTCTTGCCGCCCCGGCGCAGCACGCCCTGCCCGCTGCCGGCGCCGAAGACGAAGCCGGCGGTCACAAAGCTCGGGAACACGAGGACGCCCTTGGCCTGACCGACCAGTTCCTTGCTGCCCGGGTGCTGTGCATACAGTCGCGACAGCGCGCTGTCGGCGGCACTGTCAATGGCCTGGCGGCGCGCGGCCGGATCCGTGCCGCCATCGGAGGTCGTGGTGCAACCGCTGGCACCCAGCACCATGAGGCCGGCACCTGCTGCTGCGAGGACGAAACGACGTTGTTGGTTCATGTGCTTCCCTGTTTTAGTTGTCATGAGTGTTCTCCTACCGCGGGTCTAAAGTGCCAATTTCGGCCGCTCACCATACACGGTGCCGGCCAGTGCGTCGATCATGATCTCCAAGTCTTACCTGCGAGTTTCCTCCTCGAGTCGCGGCGCAAAGGCGTTTGCACCAGTCAGTCGACATTGATCGGGTTCACCAGCTCACGCACTTCGAACGGCTTGGGTGGCGGCGTCGGCATTCTGGGTCGCGTGCCGGGAAAGATCTCGAAGTCCGGCGTGAACAGCACAAGGCTGGAGCGCAACTGGTCGAACCCCGAGCGGTTGCCGACGAACGTCGCTTTACCCTGGGCGATCAGGTCATCAAAGCTGGCGCGGCCCATGATGACCAGATTGAGATCGGACCGGTTCACGGTGATCGTCAGATCCGGACTCTTCGCCTGGAAGCCCTTGATGGTCGTCATGGTCGCGTTGCTTAACTCGACCGCGTACCGCTCGCCGTTGTCCGGCGTGACGAGGTTGAGGACGAACCGGACTCCCTCGGCCCTCTTCGGATCGAGACTGATCGCGATGAAATCCAGCCACTGCTCGGTCGTCATCGCGCGCACAACATCGGGGCCGGCCGGGTTAGGGCTCACGCCGCCCGGCAGCCCATTGCGCAGTTCGAAGGCCGCCTGCAGGAAGCTGTTACGCACGCTGGTGCTCTCGGCGCGGTACCCGAGCTGCTCGAACGCATCCGCCAGCAGTCGTCGTGCCGGCGCGTTCTGAGGCTGCGCGAACACCAGCCGATTGAGAATCTCGGTCGCGTGCAGGTACTTGCCCTGACCCATGAGCTGTCGGCTCTTGGCGATGATCCTGGTCGAGCCACCCATCATCTCCACGTACAGCGGCGCGGCGTCCTTGGGCGACAGCGGAATCAGATTGGCCGGATTGCCGTCATAGTGACCAAGGAAGCGGTTGATGACCGCCCGAGCGTTGTTCTGCACGTCGCCGTGGTAGCTGCGCACCGACCACTGCTGCTGCAAGCTTTTGGGCACCTCGTAGACGTTGTGGATCTCGTTGATGGTGACGCCCCGATTGGCGTAGTGCAACGCCTGGTTGTTTAGGTTGGCGTACACGTCGCGTTGCGCCCGCAGCACCTCCTGGATGCGCGGATTGCCCCAGCGCGGCCAGCTGTGCGACGCGAACATCACCTCGGCGTCCTGACCAAACCTGTAGAGCGCCTCGTTGATCTCCTTGGACCAGTTGAGCGCGTTGCGCACGCGCGCGCCGCGGATCGTATAGATGTTGTGCACGGTCGCGGTCACGACCTCGGCAGCCCACAGGGCCTTGAACTGCGGAAAGTAGGTGTTCATCTGAACCGGCGCCTCGGTATCGGGCGCGTTCTGGAACACCATGGTGACACCGTCCAGCGTGATCTCCTCGATGTCCTTGGTGATCTCTCGGTTCGGCGCGATCAGGGTGATGGTTCCGTTGGCGACGTTCTTGCCGATCGACTGGTCCACGTGCCCGAAGGGACTGCGCTCGGCCAGGAAAGCGTACTGGTACTGGGTGCGGCGGACCATCGCGTTTCCAGCGAAGACGTTCTCCGCCACCGCGGCGTTCAGGAAGCCCTCGGGAGCAATGAGCGCTACTTTGCCGCTAACGACATCGGCCTCGTCGATCACGCCCCGCACGCCGCCGAAATGATCGACGTGCGAGTGCGAGAAAACGACCCCGACCACCGGGCGCTTGCCGAGCTTCTCGTTGATGAAATCCAGCGCGGCGCGCGCCGTCTCGGAGGTCGTGAGAGGATCGAAGATGATCCAGCCGGTGTCGCCCTTGATGAAGCTGATGTTGGCCAGGTCGAAGCCGCGCACCTGGTAGACGCGGCCGGGCACCACTTCATACAAGCCGTAGGCCATGTTCAGCACCGCCACGCGCTGCAGCGACGGGTTGATGCTCTCGAAGTCCTTGCCCTGCATTACGCCGAGCAGCCACTTGTAGCTACCCATATCCCAGGCAACGTGGCCCGCGTCGGCCTTGATCTGAAGGAATGTGGGCGCGGCGATGAAGCCCTTCTGCGCTTCCTCGAAATCGCGCCGGTCGGCAAACGGCAATGTCGCCTTCAGGCCATTGCGGAACTCGATCGTGAACTTGGACGGCGGCTGGCCCAGCGGATCGAAGTGGCTCAAGGCAGGCTGGCTGCCTGGTGCTGCCTGGTTGGCTGGCGCCGGCTTGCCCTGTTGGGCATGTGAGACGAGTACTGGCGACGCGATGGCAACGGCAAGCAGCAAAGCCGCCCAGATCCTGACGCGTGATGACATTGCCAATCTCCCTAGTTGAGCGCATTCGCGTCGCGCACTGCGTGCATCGGAGCTGCCGCGGGACGTCGCGCGAGCTTAGGCAGTTGCTGCTGCATCTACCTCACACTGAATATAATTCTCTTGTGTTCGACCTGCGTCTAATGCCGATTGGGTTGGCGGCCCATACACCTTGTGCTTGGCACTCGAATTGCGTCAGCTCCGTCACGTGATCGCGCTAGCGCAGCACGGCAGCCTCGGCCGCGCTGCCGCCGCCTTGCACATGACGCAGCCCGCGCTGTCGCGCAGCTTGAAGCAGATCGAATGGGATGTTGGCAAGGCGCTGTTCGATCGTTCGAACACCGCCGTAACGCCCGCCGACCATGACCTGCTCCTGCTGCGGCGCGCACGCGAACTGGTCGACGCCGCCGACGCACTGGACAGCGAAGTGCTGCTGCGCCGGGTCAGTGGACTTGGTCAGCTGAACATTAGCGCGGGCCCGTATCCGGCCGAGACCATCGTGCCTATGGCACTCGCTCGATTCATGCCGGACAACCCGCTGGTTGGCGTGAAAGTGGTGGGCAGTGGCGACTGGGACGAGTTGGTGCGGCGCCTGCGCACCCGCGAGCTGGACCCGGTGATTGCCGAGTTCAGCACGCTGGCCGAGGAAAACGACCTCGCCCTCGATGTGATGAAGGCGCATCAGGTGTACTTCATGGCGCGGCCCAGGCACCCGCTGGCGGGCAAGGCCGAAGTCCATCCCGAGGAGACCTTCGCCTTTCCGTTCGCGGTGTGCACGCGGCTTCCGCCGCGCGCATTGCAGCCAATGCTGGCAGCGCGCTTGCCCAGCACGCCGCTTCAGCCCGGGCGTCCGTTTCCGGCGATCGAGTGCAACGGGATGGCAACGGCCAAGCTGCTGGTGGCGCAGTCCGATGCGATCGGGCCGTTCACGCTGCCCACGGCGGCGCAGAAGCTTGAGCACGGTCGCCTGACCGTGCTCGGTAGAGAACCCTGGAGCTATGCGCACTACGCAATATTGACCCTGAAAGCGCAGGCATCGACCGCGGCGGCCCACCGCTTTCGAGCCTGCCTGCATGAGGCCGAAGACGCACTCGCGCGCGAGGAGGCGTTGCTGGTCAGCAAGCTGCTGCCGGAGCGTCCGCCGGCCGAGCGCGAGATGGGCGCGAGATAAGCGCCCGTCCAGCGCGAGCTAGATCACGCCGTCCTTGCGCAGCGTCTCGACCATCAGTCGCGCAAACTGATCGATCATGCTCGGCACGCTGTCCCAGCCAGTGACCGTCGTGGTCGCAGCGGACCACACGACTTCGGAAGACTTGGCTTCAAACAGCCGGGTGTCGCCATGCAGGCTCTGATTGGTGCGCACATCGGGCGTGATGGAGCGCGACCACGCCATGCTGTGGTGGCTGCTCATGCCGCCCCAGCCGGAGCTCATCATCATCGACGAACCGCCCCAGCCCGGCCCCCAGCCTGGACCCATGACCATGGGCTGCGTCACGTTCACGGTGGTCGTGGTGCCAGTGACGCTGCTTACCAGCACGTGCGAGGCACTGGCGCGGGACACCGCGTCGCGCAGCTGCGCCTCGGTCAGGGCAGCGGCATCCGGCACCACGGTGTAGGACTGCACGACCTTGACGCCATTGGCCGACAGCACCTCGGTCAGCCGGTCTTCAAGCATGCGCCGATGGCTGGAGTCGCGCAGTGCCGCCACCACCAGCACGCTCTGCACCTTGCCGCGGCTGGCGAGCGTGGGGCTGACCCATTGCGCTTCAACCGTGGTGGCGCGCGTGGCGCAACCGGAAACCAGGACGGCCATGGTGGCCGCAACGAGACAGACAAAGACGCGCGCAAGCATTGGTGACTCCCCTTGACTCTTGGACTTGTTGGTGACGTTGACCCTGTTCAGCACCCGGCGCAATGCCTTGTTTGGTCGAGGCCGCAAGCGAAAGGTACCGCACGCCAGGGCACGGGCGCCAAGCGCGAGCGATCGAGCGGCTGTCACATCCGTGCCAGCACCACGACCATCGGACCGCGACATGGGACCGCGCCTATGGGACCGAGACACGGGCACCCCGACTAAGGCACCACGCGATCGATCTTGATGACGACGTCCTTGGCGCCGACCTTCACGGGCTTGGATGCACCCTCGAGGTCGCCCGAGTTGGGCATCGGCGAGCCGGTCTTTGACACGCGCGCGGTGACGACGACGTCCGTCGTGGCGGTGGCGAGCGTGGCTGCCGGCGACATGGCCATTGATTCGTCGAGCGTGAACTTGGCGGGCAGGTCCTTGACTTGCACGGCGGTGAACGCCAGCGGCATGCGGGAGCCTTCAGCCGGCCGCGCGATGATGAACACGCGATCGGTGGGTTGCGCCTTGGCCTTCATGTCGCTACCGATGTCGATGGTGCCGCCGATCGTCGCCTTGCCAGCCGCGGGCTTGCTGGCGTCGGGCTTGGTTGCATCGCCCTTGCCGGCGGCCTTGGCCGGCGCGTTGCCTGGTGCTGCCGGTGCGGGCGCTGGTGCCGGCGCTGCATCGGTATCGGGCCGCGCCGCGGTCAGCGGCGGATGATTGCGTGGCAGGTTCTCCGCACCCGGCTTGGCGCCCGCTGCCGGCCCTTGCGCCAATTGCAGCGGCGGCATGCCACCGCGCGCACGCGCATCGGCAATGCTGGACCTGATCTGATCGGCGATCGGTGCCTCGGGCGGCAGCACGTTGAGCAGGCGCTCCCAGAACGCCGAGGCGCCCTTGAAGTCATTGCGGTCAAATGCTTCGGTGCCCGCCATGGCGAGCGCCTTCCACTGCGTGGGGTCGAGCTTGAGCGCCTTGTTCACCAGCGCCATCGGCTCGCCGGCCAGTTGCCGCCCCTTGGCCATGGCCAGCGAGTCGGCGTAGTCGGCCAGGATGTCGGCGTTGTCTGGGATCAGCTTGACGAGTTTGGCGTAGGCCTCGGCAGCCTCTGGGAAGCGGCCCATCTGGTAGTAGGTGCGCGCCAGCGTGGACCAGTGATTGGGGTTTTCCGGCTCCTTCTGCAGCCGCGCCTTCAGCGACTCGACCATCTTGTCGATCTGCTCGGGCGCCATGGCATGCCCGTCGTCGCGCGGGGCCTGCGCAATGGCCGGATCAAACGCACTGAAGTCGCCAAAGCGCGCGTAGATGAGCGCCGCACCGATCGGCAGCGTGACTGCCACGGCGGCGGCTGCCACCCTCGCACTCCAGTTCGAGCGCACCACCTCGCCCTTGGGTGCGCCCGGCTTGCCGGCTGGCTGCGCGCCCTGCGCTTCGTCGAGCACGCGCCGCTCGAGCTCCGCCTTGGCTTCCGCATAGTGCGCCGGCGTCACCGCGTCACGCGCATGCTCTTTCTCAAGCTCGGCCAGTTGGTCCTTGAGGATGCCCAGATTGGCGCCGGCCCGATCAACGTCGGCCGCGCGCCGCGTGCGCAGCAGCGGCACCAGCACGAAGGCCAGGCCGAGGGCCACCATCGCAATGGCCAGGACGATGAACAGCATCATTTGTTGGCCCCCACGGCGCCGTTGTCGTGTTGCCCGAGCATTGCAGCAGCGCGAGCGCGCTCTTCATCGGTCAGCGGCGCAAGGGCCGGTGCCGCGCGACGCGCGAGCACCACGCGCCAGGCGATGAAGGCACCGATCAGCAGCAGCGCGAACGGGCCGAACCACAGCAGCCAGGTGGTGCCCTTCAGCGGCGGGCTGTAGAGCACGAAGTCGCCGTAGCGCGAGGTCATGAAGTCGATGATCTGGGTGTCGCTCTTGCCGGCGGCGAGCTGCTCGCGCACCTGGCGCCGCAGGTCCACGGCGAGTTCTGCGTTGGACTCGGCAATGGTCTGGTTCTGGCAGACCAGGCAGCGCAGCTTCATGGCGAGATCGTGCTCGCGCTTGGCCGCCACCGGATCGTTGTCGGTGGGCCTGGCGGTGGTGGTGCCGGGCGCGCCACCTTGCGGCGCGGTTTGAGCAAACGCAGCCGGCGCGCAGCCCAGCACGATTGCGACGAGCAAGGCGGCCAATGCCGCCGCCAACGGTGACGCACGCAGCGCAACGGGCGCGAGGAGATTGAACGGTTTCATGATTGCTTCTGCAGTTCGCGCACCATGGGGATGATCTTCTTCTGCAGCGCCTCTTCGGTGATCGGCCCGATGTGCTTCATCCGGATCACGCCCTGCTTGTCGATGACGAAGGTCTCCGGCACGCCATAGACGCCGAAGTCGATGCCGAGCCGTCCGTCGCGGTCGACCACGGTGAGCTGGTATGGGTCGCCCAATTCATTGAGCCATTTCTTGGCGGCACCCGGCTGGTCCTTGTAGTTCATGCCCACCAGCGGCACCAGCTTCTGGGTGGCCAGATCGTTCCACAGCGGATGCTCCTGGCGGCACGGCGCACACCAGCTGGCCCAGACATTGAAGATCCACACCTGACCCAGCATGTCCTTGCTCGACAGCGTGGTCTCGGGCTTGTGCAGGATGGGCAGCTCGAACGCGGGCGCCGGCTTGCCGATCAGCGGTGAGGGCACTTCGCGCGGGTTCAGAAACAGGCCGCGGTAGAGAAAGACCGCCAGCAGCACGAAGGCCACCAGCGGCAACAGGAAAAGTGCGGCGCGTTTCATTGCATCAATGACGAATGATGCGAGCCGCCGGCTCGCGGTGACCGCGCTTGCGCGCGTATGGGGGCCGCGCGAGCGCGGCCCAAGCGGGGATGGTCATCACAGGCGGCGCAGCCGCCGTCACAGGCCGCACTGCGGCCGTCATTCATCATGTTGCTCACGCCGCCGCCGGCTTCGGTCCCTGCGGCGCGCTGACCACCGCCTCGTCCTTGCGGGCGAGCACGCGATAGCGGCGGTCGAACACGGCGAGAAAGCCGCCAAGCGCCATCAGCAGGCAGCCGCCCCAGATCCATGTCACGAACGGCTTGTAGTACACGCGCACGGTCCAGCTGCCCTTGTCGTCGATCTGCTCGCCAAGCGAGACATACACGTCGCCAATGAGGCTGGTGCGGATCGACGCCTCGGTCATCGGCATCTGGCTCTGCGCAAAGTAGATGCGCTTTTGCGGATGCAGGTCATCGATCTTTCGGTCGCCCTTGAACAGGGTGACATCGCCCTGCGCGGCGGCGTAATTTGGTCCCTTGACCTCTTTCACGCCGTTGAATTTGAACGTGTACTC
>JBIIZX010000414.1:0-3548 GCA_044346055.1 Burkholderiaceae bacterium
TTTTTCGAGCGTGGCCGAGCAGCGCACCAAAACACCCCTGATCTAGGCGCAAAGCGCAGCCATAGCTCGGGCTATGGCGAGCATTTGCAACGACGAGCAGGGGTGTTTTGGGGTGATTAGCGGGCATGAGCGAAAGACTCTCAGGCTCTCAGCCGTTGCTGCCGTCCCCGCCCTCGCCTGCCCCTTCACCAGCACCTTCCAGCCGCGCCCGCAGGTCGACGACCTCGGCGCGCAGCGCCGCGATTTCGGCGCGCAGTTCTGTCCGTAGTGCCGCAATCTGGCCCGCCGGATCGCCCGTCGCGGCGCCATCGCCCCGATCGGCCATTCGGCCCGGCGCGACATCGCTGTGCCGACCGACGCCAGCCGCACCTATTGGCGCAGGGGGCGCCGACGCCAGCGCCGCCGGCTCGCCGCACAGCAGATGCGCCCAGCGCGCCTCGCGCTCACCCACGCGGCGCGCCAGCTTCACCACGAGCGCACCGCCTTGCTCGGTTGGCCGCGTGGCAAGTTCCTCCAGGAACACCTCCACCGAACCCGTATCGGCAAAGCGATGCAGGCGTTCGCTGTTGATGCGCAACTCACTCGTCGTTTGCGCGCCGCGCAGCAACAGCGTGGCCAGCAGCGCCTCGGCCTGCGACGGGATCCTGAGCACTCGGCCGAGGTTGTGAGAGTAGCGCGTCACCCGCGCGCCGGACGACTCGATGATCAGCACGGGACGGCGCAGTTCATCGAGGGCGTCACGCACCTCGGCCTCGGTGACCTCCATCACCGGATCGCGGGCATTCTTCTGGTTGCAGCCGATCACGAGCGCGTTGAGCGACAGCGGGTAGGCGTCGGGCACGGTGTGCTGCTTTTCAACCAGCACGCCGAGGACGCGGGCTTGCACGGGAGTGAGTTGCATGGGGTTTGGAAGGAGAAGGGGTGGAATCGGCGGAGCCCAAGCCTAGCGGCTGGTTCTTGCCTCCGTTGAAAAGGGGGGTTGGGGGGGATTTCTCGGAGCGTGGCGCGGTATCGACGCCCCGAAATGTCGCCCCGAAATGACACCCCGAAATCCCTCCGCTCCCTCCCTTTTCAAAGGGAGGGCGACCGCGCGGTGCTTCGCCTTCTCCCTTCTCGAAGGCTGGGAGTGTGGGACACGCCTTCACGAAGACTGCGCTCCAGTCAGGCTCGGCGGTGCAACGCGAGCTGCCGCCTCATTCCATTTCCAGATCTTCAAGGAAACTTTGTCGTTCGCGCGAAAGCGGGAACCGAGCGGCTTTCGCGAAAGACGCTGGATTCCCGCTTGCGCGGGAATGACGTGCCTTCGTTGTCCGAATGAAATGGAAGTGGAATCAGTCGCCTTCGAGCATCCCCGCCACCGCCTCCCCAATCGCCAGCGCCGCAGTCAATCCCGGCGACTCGATGCCAAACAGGCACACGAGCCCAGCCAAGCCGTGCGACTGCGGGCCGTCGAGGCGAAAGTCGGCGGCGGGTTCATGCGGTGCGTAGATCTTGGGGCGCACGCCGGCGTAGTCGGGCCGCAAGGCGCCGTCGGGCAGCCCCGGCCAGTAGCGGCGGATCTCGCCATAGAACGACCCCAGCCGGGCCGGATTGACCTCATAGCTCGGCGCCTCGATCCACTCCACATCGGGGCCAAAGCGCGCCTGGCCCGCGAGGTCGAGCGTCATGTGCACGCCCAGGCCGTCCTTCTCCGGCACGGGATAAATCAAGCGCGAGAACGGCGCACGACCGGCCAGCGCGAAGTAGTTGCCGCGCGCATACCACTCCTGCGGAATCAACTGCGCGGGCAAGCCCTCCACCGCGCGCGCCAGGGTGGGCGCGTTCAGGCCACTGGCAAGCACCAGGCGCTGCACGGCGTAGTCGAGCGCGCCATGGCTGTCCCCGATGCGCACGCGCCAGCCGCCAGTCTGCGGCTGCGCGCGCACAAAGTGCGTGTGCAAGGCGAGTGCGGCGCCGTACGCCTCGGCGCGGCCGAGCAGTGCCGTCATCAGGCCGTGGCTGTCGACGATGCCGGTGGTGTCCGACCACAGCGCTGCCCGCACGTCGAGCTGCGGCTCCAGCGCGAGCGCAGCGGCCCGGTCCAGCAGTGCAAGACCTTGCACGCCGTTGCGCCGCCCCTTTTCCAGCAAGGCCTCCAGCGCCGCCACCTGATCGGCGCGCGGCGCCACGATGAGCTTGCCGCAGCGCCGGTGCGCCACCCCCGCCGCTGCGCAGAACTCATAGAGCAGCGTCTTGCCCCGCACGCACAGCTGCGCCTTGGCCGAGCCCGGCGGGTAGTAGATGCCTGAGTGGATGACCTCGCTGTTGCGCGAGGACACGCCGCTGCCGATGTGGCCCTCGGCTTCAGCGATCACCACCTCACGGCCCGCTCGGGCCAGCGCATCGGCCACCGCCAGGCCGATCACGCCGGCACCGACGACGAGGGTGTCGATCGAATCCACGGTCAGCGCGGCTGGCGCCAGAGGTCGTGCAGGTGATGCACGGGCTGCTCGCCCTCGCCCTGGCCCTGGCCCTCGCTTACGCTCAAGCGCGCGGCCTGCGCGATCGCGCCGCTCACGTACTCGCGCGCACGGCGCGCGGCGGTGGGCACATCAGCCGCCTGCGGCAGCAGGGCGGCCAGCGCGGCGGCAATCGCATCGCCGGCACCCAGCACCCGCACGTTCATACGCGGCGCCGGCAGCTCGATCATCCTGTCACCATCGAACAGAAGATCCGGGCTGTCGGACGAAGTGAGCCGCCCGCCCTTCAGATACACCCAGCGACTGCCGGCGTGCGTCATCGCTTCGCGCAGTGCTTCTGCCGCCTTCTGCATTTCCTTGAGCGAATCGGGCGCGCGTCGCTGCAGCAGCAGGCCGGCCCCGGGCAAGTTGGGCGTGATGACGGTGGCCAGCGGCAGCAGCGCCTCGCGCAGGGCACCGAGCGCTGCCTTGTCCAGCAGGGCATCACCACGGCGGTCGACCAGCACGGGGTCGACCACCAGATGCGGCGCCCGGAGCGCCGCCAGCGCCTGCGCCACTTCGGCGATGCCGGCCGCCGACGGCAGCAGCCCGGTCTTGACGGCGGCCATGGTCACGCTTGCAAGCAGCCCGTTCAACTGCGCGCGGAGTGCGGCAGCGGGCAACACATGCAGATCGGACATGCCTTGCTTGCCATGCGCGCCAACCGCCGCCACCGCTGCCACCACTGCGCATCCATAAGCACCGAGGGCCGAGCAGACCTTGATATCGGCCAGCACGCCGCAGGCCGCGGTCGGATCGACGGTGCCGATGGCAAGGACGTTGGGGACGGCAGGCGCGGTTGCAGCGGACATGGCGCGATGCTAATCGCCTGCATCATGGTCCACTTGTACGTCCACTGGGCGTGCGGCCCGGAGCCAGGTTGCGACGAGACGGCGATTGCACGGTGCCAAATGCAAGGCTGGTGAGCGGCCCCGTTGCTAGACTTGCGCGCTGTGAAGTCATTAGGGCCTGTTAACATTTGGATCGCACATGCGTGACCTCCAGAACGATCACAATCTAGGCGCGCTGCCGCAGGCAGGGCGGGTCCCT
>JBIIZX010000415.1:0-3547 GCA_044346055.1 Burkholderiaceae bacterium
GCTCGCAGCGATGGCGCGCGGCGCTACACCTCATGCCGCTTCGCCGAGATAGGCTTCGCGGACCTTGGGATCGTTGAGCAATTTCTTCGCGTCGCCTGACAGTGTGATGCTGCCGGAATCCATCACGTAGCCGCGGTGCGCGGCCTCGAGCGCGAGCCGCGCGTTCTGCTCCACCAGCAGGATCGGGATCTTCTGCGCCGACACGGTGCGCACGACCTCGAAGATCTTCTCCACCATAATGGGCGACAGTCCCATCGACGGCTCGTCCATCAGCAGCAGCTTGGGGCGGCTCATCAGCGCGCGCGCCATCGCCAGCATCTGCTGCTCGCCGCCTGAGAGCGTGCCGGCGAGTTGCTTGGCGCGCTCCTTCAGGCGCGGGAACGTCTGGAACATGCGTTCCAGATCGGCGTTGATCTCGGCCGTGTCGTTGCGCGAGTGCGCGCCCATCTGCAGGTTCTCGGTGACCGACATGCGCGCAAACACGCCGCGGCCCTCGGGCACCATGGCAAGACCCGCGTTGAGCAGTTCAAAGGGTGCCTTGCCCTGCGTCGACTTGCCCATGTAGGCAATCTCGCCGTGCCAGGCCTGCGTGCCCGTAATCGCTTTCAGCGTGGTGGTCTTGCCCGCGCCATTGGCGCCGATGAGCGTGACCAGCTCGCCGGCGCGGATCTCCAGATCCACACCCTTGACGGCCTGGATGCCGCCGTAGGCGACTTTCAGCGCCGATACGCGTAGGACGACGTCACTCATGGCACAGCCTGCGATGCGCACTCCCTCCCCTGCAGGGGAGGAACGGGGAAGGGAGCGCTTCATGCGCGCTGATGCGGGCGGAGCGCGAAGCCCTGTGCCCGCCGTAGGCTACCTGCAGACCTGCGATCTCAAGGACAACGTCACCGCTCACGCCGCGTCCCTGGTTGCCACGTTCTGATGCGAGCCGCCGAGGTAGGCCTCGATCACCGCCGGGTTGCGTTGCACCTCGTAGGGCGAGCCGGCGGCGATCACCTTGCCGTAGTCGAGCACCGTGACCCGATCGGTGAGACCAAGCACCAGCTTCACATCGTGCTCGATCAGCAGGATCGTCACGCCGTCCTTGCGGATGTTCTCCAGCAGGCCGCGCAACGCGACCTTCTCGGTCGCATTCATGCCGGCTGCGGGCTCATCGAGCGCGAGCAGCTTGGGATCGGTGGCCAGCGCGCGCGCGATCTCCAGCCGGCGCTGATCGCCATAGGCCAGGGTGCGCGCCTGAAAGTCGGCGTACTTGCTCACGCCCACGTACTCCAGGAGTTCGGTGGCGCGCTGGCGGATGGCCGCTTCTTCAGCCAGCGTGGCGCGGGTGCGCAGCACCGCGCCCAGCGCGGTGGCCTTGGTACGCACGTGCCGGCCCACCATCACGTTTTCCAGCGCCGTCATGTCCGGAAACAGTCGAATGTTCTGGAACGTGCGCGCAATACCCGCCGCCGCGACGCGGTGCGGCTCGCTCGGCGAGTACGGCTTGCCGTCGAGCTCGAAGCTGCCGGAGTCAGGCGAGTAAAGGCCTGTGATGACGTTGAAGAAGGTGGTCTTGCCGGCACCATTGGGACCGATCAGGCCGTAGATCTGCCCCTTTTGAATCTCGATGCCCACGTCGGATAGCGCTTGCAGGCCACCAAAGCGCTTGTTGACGCCGGTGACCTTCAGCAAGCCGGTGCCGCTGCCCGTGACGGTCGGTGCGCTCGCTGCTGCGCTCGACGTATTGATGGCGGTGGTCTTTGCAGTGCTCATACAATCGCCGCACTGGGCGCGTTCTCCGCCGCGCCTTCCTTGATGCGCTTCTTGCCGTGCTCGGGCGCCGGCCACAGGCCCTTGGGCCGGTACAGCATGATCGCGACCATCGCGACACCGTAGAGCAGCATGCGTAGCACTTCCGCATCGACCAGCACCTTGCCGAACAGTTGCTGCTGCACGGGCACGACGGTGGCGCGCAAGACCTCCGGCAGCATCGACAGCAGCACGGCGCCCAGGATCACGCCCGGAATATGGCCAATGCCGCCGAGCACCACCATCGCCAGGACGATGATTGACTCATTGAGCGAGAACGACTCAGGCGAGACAAAGCCTTGGAAGGCCGAGAACATGGCGCCGGCCACTCCGCCGAACGTGGCGCCGAGGGCGAATGCCAGCAGCTTCACATTGCGCACGTTGATGCCCATGGCCTTGGCCGCCACGTCGTCTTCGCGAATCGCCATCCAGGCGCGGCCCAGGCGCGAGTGCTGCAGCCGGATGCAGATCACCAGTGTGATGATCGCGAGCAGCAGGAACAGGTAGTAGTACAAGTAGACCGACGGCACCTTCATGAACCCCAGGTCGAGGGTGCGGGCGAAGTTCACGCCCAGGATCTTCACCGGATCGATCAGCGTGATGCCCTGCGGCCCGTTGGTGATGTTCAGCGGCGCATTCAGGTTGTTCATGAAGATGCGGATGATCTCGCCGAAGCCGAGCGTCACGATGGCAAGGTAGTCGCCGCGCAACTTGAGCACTGGCGCGCCCAGGATCACGCCAAAGAACGCGGCGAGCGCGGCCCCCAGCGGAATCACCAGCCAGATCGAGTTGTGCAGGCCATTGGGAAACATGGCCGCAAAGGCGGGAAAGTTGCTGGTCAGGTGCGGCGAGGCGAGCAGTGCATACATGTACGCGCCCACCGCGTAAAACGCGATGTAGCCCAGATCGAGCAGGCCCGCAAAGCCCACCACGATGTTCAGGCCGAGCGCCAGCATCACGTACAGCGCGGCAAATGCCAGCGCACGCACCCAGGCATTGCCGAAGTGCCCCGCCACGAACGGCAGCGCCACCAGCACCAGTCCGACAGCAAAGGCGGCTAACAGCGCCGCGGTCGGGTTGTCTTTCAGCTGCGGAAAAAAGAGCTTCATCAGCTGGATCCGAAGACTCGGGCGCGGCGATCAGGCGCAGTGGTCAGGCGCGGTGGACAGGCGCGGTGGACAGGCACGGCGCTCAGGCGCGATCCGCGACGCGCTCGCCCAGCAGCCCGCTGGGCCGCAGGATAAGCACGGCGCACAGCACGATGAAGGCAAACACGTCCTGGTAGTTCGAGCCCAGTACGCCGCCCGTCAACTCGCCGATGTAGCCGGCGCCGAGCGACTCGATCAAGCCCAGCAGCAAGCCGCCCACCATGGCACCGGGAATGTTGCCAATGCCGCCGAGCACCGCTGCTGTAAACGCCTTCAGCCCTGGCAAAAAGCCCATGTAGAAGTGCGCGACCGAATAATTGGCTGCAATCATCACGCCCGCTACGGCCGCCAGCGCGGCGCCGATGGCAAAGGTCACGGCGATCACGAAGTTGGGGTTCACGCCCATCAGGCCCGCCACCCGCGGGTTCTCGGAGGTGGCGCGCATGGCGCGGCCGAGCTTGGTGCGGTTCACCAGCACCATCAGCCCGATCATGATCACGGCCGACAGGCCGATGATGAGCAGCTTGGTGACGGTGACCGTGGCGCCGGCGATCACGATCGGATCCTGCGGCAGCAGGCTGGGGAAGGTGAGGTAGTTGCGG
>JBIIZX010000416.1:0-3534 GCA_044346055.1 Burkholderiaceae bacterium
GGGCGTGAGCTCGTTCTTCACGACCGACGTGCGCGTGGTCTATCAGCCGACCCGACGCTGGACGCTCGCGCTGGGGATCGACAACCTGAACAACGCCAAGTACTGGAACTTCCACCCGTATCCGCAGCGCACCTATCTTGCGGACATCAAGGCCAACTTCTGAGGACGCGACCATGCCGACACACCAACTTTGCCGCGCCGCGCTGGGCGCCGTCCTGGGCCTGCTGGCCGCGCCGCTTGTCTGCGCGCATGTGGTGCTGGAGACCAAGACAGCGCCCGTCAACAGCGAGTTCAAGGCCGCCTTCCAGGTCGGCCACGGCTGCGCCGGTCGGGCCACCACCGCGATCGAGGTCACGCTGCCCGCGGACATCACAGTGGGACCTGCGCCAACCAAAGCGGGCTGGACCGTTTCGGTTCAGCGTGCGCAGCTTGCCGAAGGCAGTGGCGCTGCGCAGGCAACCCGCGTGAACTGGAGCGGCGGGCCGCTGGCCCACGACGAGTTCGACCAGTTTGAAGTGCTGATTCGCACCCCGGCCACACCCGGCACGCGCTACTTTCGCGTCCTGCAGCGGTGTGGCGATGTGTCCACCGACTGGAGTGAAATTCCCGCGCCGGGACAGTCGCGCCGCGAACTGAAGCGGCCGGCGGCACACCTGGACGTCGTCCCGGCGCTTTAGCCGCCGCGCTGCCGGCACGGCGTAGACGCTGGCGCTCGAGCTCAAGGCCTGCCTAAAGCTTCGGCGGCTCCTGCGGCGGCTCCAGCGGCAGCACCTGGGCACTTCGCTCGGCCGGCAGCGCTTCCACGCCCTTGAGCGCCCGGTCCATCTGGCGCGTCCGGGTCTCGGCGGCCTCGATCGTGTTGGATGCGGAGTTCAGCTGCCGCTTGAGACTGGCCAGCACGTCGCCGAACTTGCCGAACTCGGTCTTGACGGCGCCGAGCACATGCCACACCTCGGCCGAGCGCTTTTCCAGCGCCAGCGTGCGAAAGCCCATCTGCAGGCTGCTCAAGATCGCGGCCAACGTAGTGGGTCCGGTGATGATGACTCGCTGCTCGCGCTGCAGGTTGTCCATGAGACCGGGCCGGCGCAGCACCTCGGCATACAGGCCCTCGGTGGGCAGGTACAGCAAGGCAAAGTCAGTCGTGTGCGGCGCGTCGATGTACTTCTCGCGAATGCGGCGGGCTTCGAGCTTGATGCGCGCCTCCAGCGCGCGCGCCGCTTCCTCGGCGGCCACCGGATCGGCCCGCTCCTGCGCGGCGTGCAGGCGCTCGTAGTCCTCGATCGGAAACTTGGCATCAATTGGCAACCAGCATGGCGTTTCGCGGCCCGGCAGGCGAATCGCAAACTCCACTCGGTCGTTCGAGCCCGGCTTGGGCGCGACATTGGCGGCGTATTGATCGGGCGTGAGCACCTGTTCCAGCAGCGCGCCCAACTGCACCTCGCCAAAGCCGCCGCGCGTCTTCACATTGGTCAGCACGCGTTTCAGGTCGCCCACACCAGCGGCGAGCGTCTGCATCTCGCCCAGGCCTTTGTGCACCTGCTCCAGCCGGTCCGAAACCTGCTTGAAGCTCTCGCCCAGGCGTGCCTCCAACGTGGTCTGCAGCTTTTCCTCCACGGTTGCGCGCATCTGGTCGAGCTTGGTCTCGTTGCCCTGCTGCAGCGTGAGCAGTTGCGAGCGCAGCGTGTCGCGCACCTCGGCCAGGTTGCGTTGGAGTGCGCTCGTGAGGTCGGCCAGCTGCTGCTGCATGCCGGCGCCGAAGTTCTTCAGCTGCAACGCCGCTTCCTCGCGATTGGCGCGGCTGTTGGCCTCGGTCACCTCGGCGATCTTGCTGACCTGCTGGCCAAAGCTGGCCAACTGCGTGGTCTGCAGGTTGGCCAGGTTGCCGGTCTGCGCCACCAGTGCCGACTGCACCTCGGCAAGCCGCGCGCCGGTCTCGGTGCGCACGTCGCGCGCTGAAGTTGCCACTGCGTCACGCAGTTCACGCTCGAGCCGCTCGGACAGCTCATCCTGCCGACGCTGAAGCGCGGCGAGTGCGGCGACAGTGTCATTACGTTGCAACACGCGATAGAGCGCAGAGCCCAAGACAAGGGCAACGACGAGCGCCGCAATCAGTGCCGCGACAAGCGCGATTTCAAGCATGGACGCCAGTGACAGACGCGCGCCATGCGTTGTGGCGCGCCTTGGAGGTACGTCCGGATCATAGGGGAAAGCACCCGTACCGGCCGCCGGCACGCTTGCCGACAATCGCCGCTGCCAGCGCCCCTCCAGAGGGCGCTTTGTTCATTCGGGCTGGCCTCTCGCAGGTCTGGCGCCCGGCAGGAGACACTCTTGAACCATCCCGCACCGCTGTATGACCTGAAGCCTTGGGTGCAGCACTACGGCAGCCAGATCAATCCCACGCCGCCGGCGCCGCGCCACGCCAACTTGGCAGCACTACTGCGCGATGCCGCCAGCCTCTACTCAAAGCAGATCGCCTTCACCACCTGCATGCCCAATGGCATGCACGGCTCGCTGACCTACGCGCAGATCGACAGCTACTCCGATGCCTTCGCGGTGTACCTGCGTCAGGTGCTGGGGCTGGCACAAGGCGCGCGGGTCGCGCTGCAGACGCCCAATTGCACCGCCTATCCGGTGGTGGCCTTTGGCATCCTCAAAGCAGGCTGCGTGCTGGTAAACGTCAATCCGCTTTACACGTCGGCCGAAATGGAGCACCAGTTTCGCGACAGCGGCGCCGAGGCGCTCGTGATCGTTGACATGTTTGCGGACAAGCTTGCGCCGGTGCTGCTGAACACGACTATCCGCAAGGTCATCGTGTGCGAGGTGTCGCAGTTTTTCTCGCGCGTGCCGCGTGCGGTCATCCGCGGCGTGCAGCGGTTCTGGAACAAGACTCTGCCGAAGATCACCTTCGGGCACATCCGACTCGACTGGGCACTGGCGGAAGGCGCAGTGGCCCTGCAGCGCGATGCGATCGACGTGAAGTCGTACTCCGCCAATTTGACGCACGCCTCGCTCGCAGCACTGCAGTACACCGGCGGCACGACCGGCGTGAGCAAGGGCGCCATGCTCACGCACGGCAATCTGCTCGCCAATCTGGAGCAGGCCTTCGCGATGGGCAAGAGCCATATCGTCGACGGCAAGGAGGTCGTGCTCACCGCCCTGCCGCTCTATCGCATCTTCGCCTTCACCTTCAATCTGCTGTCGTTCTACGCCGTCGGGGCGCGCAACATCCTGGTGCCGAGCCCGCGGCCCATCGGCAACCTGCAGCGCGCGCTGGAGAACTACAACGTCACCTGGATCAGCGGCGTGAACACGCTGTTCAATGCGCTGCTCAACGAGGAGTGGTTCAGCCTCTTCCCGCCCAAGCACCTCAAGGCTGCGGTGGCCGGCGGCGCAGCGCTGCAGCACGCGGTGGCCGAGCGCTGGCAGAAGATCACGGGCACCCGCATCGCCGAGGGCTACGGCCTGACGGAGAGCTCGCCCGTGGTGTCGTTCAACCCGATCTCCGGCGTGCAGAAGCCCGATTCGATCGGCATT
>JBIIZX010000417.1:0-3531 GCA_044346055.1 Burkholderiaceae bacterium
CGATGCGGCGGCGCCAGCCTTCGCGCGTTGTTGATTCGGGCGCGCGCTGGGCCAGCAGGCGCTTGACCTCTTCGACCAGCGCGCGGCCATCGAAGGGCTTGGTGAGGAAGGCCGCAATGCCTTCGCGCGTGGCGGCCACGGCATCCGGAATGGAGCCGTGCGCGGTGAGGATCATTACAGGAAGCAGCGGCTCGAGCTGACGCATGCGCCGCGCCAGCGCAAGACCGCTGGTCTGCTCGTTCTGGTGCTCGTCTTCCAGGCGCTCACCGGTTGCGTCGGACGGCGCATCCGCAGCCGCCTCGCCTTCGGCCAGCGCCGGCTCGATGGTCTCGGGCACCAGGCGCAAATCGACAATCGCCAGCTGCGGGCGCGTCGCCTGCAACCGGCCCAGCGCCTCGGACGCATTGCGCGCGGTCACGGTCTCGAAGCCCGAGGCATCGAGCCGCATGGCGATCAGCGTGAGCAGCGACTCGTCGTCATCGACAACGAGCACGCGCGGGCGGTCAGCGGTGAGGGAGGACTTGATGACCACTACGGCACCCGTCCATTGGCGCGGTTCGACATCTCGCGCTCGATCGCACGCAGCGCCTCGAGCTTCTTCTCCGCCTCGGCCGAGCGACGCTCGAGATCGCGCAGCCGGGTTTCGAGCGACTGGATGCGCGCCTCGTCCTCACGTGACCTGGCGGTGAGCTTGCGGCGCTCGGCGTCGTTGCGCCGTGCCTCCTCAAGCCACAGCGCGGCCAGCGCAGCACTGTCGCGCACGGCGGCCGGCGTACTGTCGGTGCGCAGCAGTTCATCGAGCTGCTGCTGTGCACGTTGCTCGTCACGCTGCGCGTAGGCCGGCGCGCTCAACACCAGCGCCTGCTGCAGCCGCGCCTGGGGGCTGGCGTCGAGCAGCAGCCGCTGGTACTCGGTGGCCAGCTCATCACTCGACATGCTGCGCATCTTCTGCAAGTAGGTGGCCAGTGAAGGTGCTGCAGCCTGGATCGGCTGCACGACGGGCGGCGTGATCAGCGGCGCGTCCCACGCAGGCAGCGGCCGCGCTGCGCAGCCGGCGAGCAGTAGCGGGAGGTAGAACAACCGCAGCCACCGAGCACACCAGCCCAGCCCCATCTCACGCTGCCGCATCTTCGACCTCCGGCAGCCGCGGCAGGCTGAGCACGAACTGCGCGCCGCCCTTGCGGCCGGCATCCACCACACGCAGGCGCCCACCGTGCGCCACGGCAATGTCGCGCGCGATGGCCAGGCCATGGCCGCTGCCCGGCGCGCCGCTGGAGAGCGCCGCGCTGCCGCGCACGGCCGGATCGAAAATGCGTTCTTCTTCGCCGGGTGCCACGCCCGGGCCGCTGTCGATGATGTTCAGATGCACGTCGTCCTGGTCCACTTCCATCCGCAATTCAATACGCCCGCCGGGCGGTGAAAACTTGATGGCGTTGGACACAAGGTTGTCGACCACCACGCGCAGACCGTCTGCATCGCCCACCACGGCAGCCTGCGCACTGCCGACCTCGAGGGCGAGGCGCCGATGCGCCAGGGCCAGCTTGTGATCGTCCAGCACGTTGCGTACCACGTCGGCCAGATCAATGCGGCCGGCCGCCTCCACGTTGCCCGCCGGTGCGGCATCGCCCTCCATGGACTGCGGCCGAGGCCGGTCACTGCGCAGCAGGCTTTCAATGCGCGCCAACAGCCGCTCCGTATTGTGGCGGATCACGCCGACCACGGAGCGCTGCGGCGGCGTGAGCGGGCCATACAGCTCTTCATCGAGCGAAGCGGCGCCTTCGGCGATCGAGGCGATGGGCGTTTTCAGGTCATGCGACATGCTGCGCAAAAAGCGCGCGCGCGTCTGCTCCAACATCGCCAGGCGCTGGCGCAGCCATTCAAGCCGGTGGCCCAGGCGCACGATGTCGGCCGGCCCGCGCACCACCACGCGGGTTTCCAGATCGCCTTCGCCCAGGCGCCGCATCGACAGGCCCAGCTCGCGCACCGGGCGCCCCAGGTACCACGCGAACAGCAGCGCCAGAGCAATCGCCACCGGCACGGCGAGCGCGGCCAGCGACAGCAGGCGGCGCGAGACCACCTGCGGGCGCGTGGCCAGTTGCTCCTGCTCTTCGGCAAGCTGGCGCGTGACGGCCTGCACGGTGCCTTCGACCGCGCGCTGCAATTGGTCAAAGCCGGCCAGTGCATTGGCCGGCTGGTTGTCGGCAAACGACGCCCGCACCCGCTCATCGGCACTAAACACGCTGCCAAGCAGCTCGGGCGCATCGGCCAGCCCCGTGGCGAGCGAGCGGGTTGCATCGAGCAGGCGCAGCCGTTGCGCCTGGTAGGCATCGCGCAGCGCAGGCACACCCAGCACCTGGGCCTGGCGCAGCGCACGTTCCACGCCCACCAGTGCTTCGCGCGCGGCGCGCGTCTGCGCGCCCATCTGCTGCGCGCGCGCGCTGGCCGTGCTGCTGGTGGCCGCCAGGTCCTGCAACTGCACAACCGCGAGGCCCAGCGCAACAGCCAGCGGCGCCAGCACGAGCACGAAGGCGGCCAGCACGGCAGCAGCAAAGTTGGAAGGAAAGATGCGGTACATGGGCGGCGCTTGTCAGGGAGCGCTTGTCAGTGAGCATTCGGCAGAGAGCGAGATTGTGCTCGCCGAAGCGGGCCGGGCCGGGCGCAGCACCGCGCCGCTGGCAGCGGCAGTGATGCATCATCCTGCCGCACGACGCAAATCGAGCCGCGGCGCAGCCCACCGCCGGCAACAACAGCAACAACAACCGAGAAGAAGCAGCCATGAAGACCGAACCGATTTCCGCCGGCGGCATCCTGATCCGCATCATCCTGGCGCTGGTCCTGGTGCTGGCGACGTACAACCCGTCAGGTCACTCCTACTTCCACTGGGCTTTGGCCGACTTCAAGGCGATCGACGCGGTACGCGCGTTTGCCGGTGCGCTGCTGCTCGCGTGCTGGGTATTTGCCATCCGCACCACCATGGTCTCGATGGGCGCGCTCGGCATCGTGTTGCTGGGCCTGGTGCTGGGCACGCTGGTGTGGCTGCTGTTTGACATCGGCGCCATCAAGGCGGATGCGCCGCATCTGCTGATCTGGATCGTGCTCGTTGCCATCAGCCTGATCCTCGGCGTGGGCCTGTCGTGGTCAGCGCTGCGGCAGCGGCTGACGGGGCAGGTCGAGGCTGATTAGCAGGTTGCATCACGCTGCTGGCGTCCAGCGCCTTGCGCAAACCGGTCACTTGCTGCCGCCGTCGAAAAGGTTGCACCCGCACCCGCGGACCCGCGATGTTCGTCATGCGGACAAATTTCTTGTCCATGCCTTGTCAAGGCAAAGCAGCGCAAGCGCATGAACAGGGCTGCGGCAAACGCGCTTTGTCCCAAGCGGTCCTAGACAAGCGCTATGTCGGCGTACAGATTCTGTGCTGCCGTGCACCTGTACTAGGGCCTGTTAACGCTTGGCTCGCGCATGCGCCGGCCCTTGGCGGGGCGAGCAGCTAGGCACAGCGACGAGACCATTGCCGGAGCAAGGCGAGGAGCC
>JBIIZX010000047.1:0-11813 GCA_044346055.1 Burkholderiaceae bacterium
TCTCAGCCATGCCGAGTGCGAGCATGAACTGGAACACCGGCGCGTCCATGCCGGTGGGCGGATTCTTCATGAAGTCTTCGAGATCGTTGCCGGCGGTGAAGATGTCCGGCTGACCGTGGATGACGATTGCGCGCACGGTGGCATCGTCGTGCGCCGCGGCAATCGCATCAGCCATCTGCTGGTACATCGCCACGGTGATGGCATTTTTCTTCTCGGGCCGCGCGATCTCGATGCGGGCCACGCCGTCCGCGGTGGCGGTCTTGATGCTCATGCGCTCTCCGAATGCGTGTTTGCCTTGAAACTCGTTGCCTCGAAACTCTGTGCCTTGAAACCGTTGGCTCAGTTGTCCGGCCAGTCTTGATTCCCAGCAACTGCGCTAGCGCGCCGCCGGCATCCGATTGCGGCCGAACTTGCGCTCGGCATACAGGATGAGTTGCTGCTGCGCGTCGTTCTGCACCTTCTTCTGCACCATGGGCGTCCAGCCGAGCAGCAATCCAGGTGCGCCGAGCGCCTGGCGTGACCATCTCCAGAAATTGAACTGGTCAACCTGGCGCACGATGTGTCCGGCCTGGAACACCATCTCGGTGCGCACGCGGTTTTCCACGGGCCGGCTCTTGGCGCCAAAGCGATAGCGCGCGACCCACACCACCTCGGCGCGGTTCTCGTTCTCACGCACGTTGTACGAGACCCTGAAGTCCTTGCTGCGCGTGAGCAGCATCTCCCACATCAGCGCCGCCTCCGGCCCCGAGAGCATGGGAAACACCGGATCGCTGAAGGTCGCGGTCAGCGCGTACATCAGCCCCATCGAATGATGGTCAGCCACGGAAAATGCGTCGTAAAAGCGCTCGGCGATGCCCATGCGATCCTGTCCTGCTGTCTCCAGCGAACTCAGCCTGCCTGCGCCTTGAGCCACGCCCCGGCCTGTGGCCAGAGCGTGTCTGCAAAGCGCCTGCGGAAAAAGCCAAAGTGGCCGATCGTGCGTGCACCGATCTCGGTCGGACTGATGCGCTTCATCTCGCGCGGCGCGGCTGAATAGAAGCCGTGCAGCGAGTCGATATTGGCGCGCGACATGAATTCGTCGTCGGTAAAGCTGAGCGACAGGATCGGGGTGGTGACCTCAGCATAACGGCGCCGGACCGCTTCGCCTTCATGCCCCACCACGTACTCGCGGTGCAGGCACCACTGGCGCCACTGCTGGATGACACCGGCCGGCAGATCGCCCACCTTGCGCAGCCGCCGGCCCGGAAAGTAGCCGTACAGCTTGAGCGTCACCGGCACCAGCACGTACCACAGCCACCACACGATCATGCGCAGCCGGGCCGCGTTCTCGCGCCAGTAGCCGCTGCCCGTCGCTACCGTGACCATGGCGCTGACGCGGTCACGGTTGGGCACCAGCGCGAGGATCTGCCCGCCCAGGCTGTGGCCGATCCACAACAGCGGCCGGCCGGAGCAATGGCCGGCGACAAAGTCGACCATGGCCGCACAATCGCGCGTGGCCCAGGTCATCACGTCGGCCTCGAAGCCACGCAGGCTCTTGCGGTACCGCGCCGGCCGCGAGTGGCCCATGCCGCGATAGTCAAACGTCGCGACAAAAAACCCCTGCTCGGCCAGCCACTGCGCAAACGCGGCGTAGTAGTTCTGCTCCACGCCCATGGCCGGCGCCATCAGCACGGCGCCGCGACAGGACACCGAGTCGCCAAACGTCGTGGCGTGCAGTTCAAAGCCGTCGTTGGTGACCACGATCGTCTTTTTCACAGTGCCTCCAGAAAAGAACTGCGGTCCGTGCCAAAACACAAAGCGCACTACAAGCGAGCGACAGCTCGCGGAGGCGCGCATCCATCGCGGCGAAGCAACGCGACAGCCCGCTCGCGGTGTTGCGGCGAAGGCTCATGCCGGCGCAGCCGGCGTGAAGCGAGCCAACGGCGACCGGCCGAAGCCAAAGCCGCGATCCACTTCTACTTCGTCTTGCTCCGCCAGCGAAGTTGAACAAGCTATTCCGGTTTGAGGTGCGCGTGCGACGAGCGAAGGGAGTCGCGTACACCTCAAACCGCTTCGAATACTCCGGCGGCCCCCATCCCCGTCCCGACACACATCGTCACCATGCCGTATTTGAGCTTGTGACGACGCAGCGCGTGCACGACGGTGGCGGTGCGGATGGCACCAGTGGCGCCCAGCGGGTGACCGAGAGCAATGGCGCCGCCCATCGGATTGACCTTGTCCGGGTTCAAGCCAAGGTCGCGGATCACGGCCAGTGCCTGCGCAGCGAATGCCTCGTTGAGCTCGATCCAGCCGAGGTCGTCCTGATGGATGCCGGCGTGCTTGAGCGCAATCGGGATCGCAAACTTGGGACCGATGCCCATGATCTCGGGCGGCACGCCCTTGATCGAAAACGAACGGAACAGCGCGAGCGGTTGCAGGTTGAAGCGCTTCACCGCCGCCTCGCTCGCCAGCAGGATGGCGCCGGCGCCGTCCGAGGTCTTCGAGCTGTTGCCGGCGGTGACCGAGCCCTTGTTCATGAACACGGGCTTCAACCGGGCCAGCGCCTCCAGGCTGCTGTCGGCGCGCGGGCCTTCATCGAGCTGCATGGCGCGCGTCTTGACGTCGATCTCGGAGGTGGCCAAATTGGGCCACTTCTCGACGATCTGCAGCGCGCTGATCTCGTCGTTGAACTCGCCGGCCTGCTGCGCGGCGATTGCCTTCTGGTGCGAGCGCAGCGCAAACTGATCCTGGTCCTCGCGCGAGACTTTCCACTGCGCTGCGACCTTCTCGGCGGTCATGCCCATGCCGTAGGCGATGCCGAGGTTCTCGTCCTTCTCGAAGATCGCCGGATTGAACGACGGTTTGTTGCCGGTCATCGGGATCATGCTCATGGACTCGGCGCCACCCGCGAGCATCACCTCGGCCTCGCCCACGCGAATGCGGTCCGCCGCCATCTGCACTGCAGTCAGTCCACTGGCGCAAAAGCGGTTGATCGTGACCCCGCCCGTGGTGTTGGGCAGACCCGCCAGCAGCGCGGCAATGCGCGCCATGTTCAAGCCCTGCTCGGCCTCCGGAATGGCGCAACCGATGATCGCGTCCTCGACGGCGGCGGGGTCCAGGTTGGGCACCTGCGCCATGGCCGAGCGAATCGCATGCACCAATAGATCGTCCGGTCGCGTATGCCGCAACGCCCCCTTGGGCGCTTTGCCAATGGGCGTACGCGCGGCGGCGACGATGTAGACATCCTGCACTTGCTTCATGATTGCTCCCGTTGGTCGCGATGATGCTCGCTGCGCTCGCGATGACGGCCGCATGGCGGCCTATGGGCGGCTGACGCCGCACGGACATAGCCGCCGAAGGCGGCGTCATAGCGACCGCAGGTCGCGTCATTCGTCATATCAGTTACGAACCGGCTTGCCGGTCTGCATCATTCCCATCATTCGCTCCTGCGACTTCGGGTGCGCCACGAGCTGCATGAAGAACTTGCGCTCGAGGTCCAGCAGCCATTGCTCGTTGACCAGCGAACCGGGCTCGACCTCACCGCCGCACATCACCTCGGCAATGCAGCTGGCAATGAAAAAGTCATGCGCGCTGATGAAGCCGCCGTCGCGCAGATTGACCAACTGCGCCTTGATTGTGGCAATGCCATCGGCACCAGCCACCGGAAAGCCCTGGGGCTTCAGCGGCGGGCGGTAGCCGGACGCGTGCATCGAGAACGCCTGGCCGATCGCCGTCCACAGCAGTTCGTGGCTATTGAAGACGATGACATCGTCGGGCTTGAGGTAGCCCATCTGCTGCGCTTCCAGCGCGCTCTTGCTGACGGCAGCCGTGGCGGCGTTCTGGAACCAGGCCTTGATGAAGGCAAAGACGTCGGTCGAGCCCGCAGCTTGCGCCATCTGTGCACCGCGCAGCGCGCCTTCCTTGAGCCCGCCGGCGCCCGGGATGAGGCCCACACCAACCTCCACCAGACCGATGTAGCTCTCCAGATTGGCCACGCGCTTGGCACAGTGAAGCAGCAACTCGCAACCACCGCCGAGCGCCATGCCGCTCACGGCCGCGATCGTTGGAACCTGCGCGTACTTGAGACGCATCAGCGCGTCCTGCAGCTTCTTCTCCTCGGGACCGATCGCCTTGGCGCCACCGGCCAAGAACACCGGCAGCATGGCGTTCAGATCAGCGCCGACTGAGAACGGCTCATCGGGCGACCACACCACCAGGCCCCGGTACTGGCTCTCGGCCAGCTCCACTGCCTTTAGCAGGCCGGCGATCACACCCGGGCCGATCGCGTGCATCTTGCTTTTGATCGAGAAGATGACGACTTCGCTGCCCAGCCCCTGCTCCAGCGTCCAGATGCGGCCATCGGCGTCCTCGTGCAGGGTCTTGCCCAGCGTGTGGCCAGTGGGCGCGCGTTCACCGAGGAGCGCGGCCCGAACAAGCTGGCGTCCGTACACCGGCAGCTGACTGCGCGGCTCGAAGTGCAACTTTGAGCGGTCGACGCTGACTTCGAGCGAGACAGGGCCGAACGTCTTCTTCAAGTCGGACTTGTGCAGCTGCGACCGGGCTGGACTGAACGACCCCGCAGCCGAGTGGACACCATCCACGGCCCAGACCCACGCGGGCAGCGGTGCCTTGGTCAGCGCCTCGCCAGCGTCGATGTCCGCCTGCACCCACTCGGCGATCTGCTTCCAGCCAGCGGCCTGCCAGGTCTCGAAGGGACCGGTGGACCAGCCAAAGCCCCAGCGCAGCGCAAAGTCGACGTCGCGCGCCGAGTCCGCGATCGACTCCAGGTGCACCGCGATGTAGTGAAACGCGTCGCGGAATATGGCCCACAGGAACTTGGCTTGCGGATGATCGGTCTCGCGCAGCAGCTTCAGGCGCTCGGCCGCATCCTTCTTCTTGAGAATGCGCACCACGATGTCATCGGCCTTGCCGTTGCTTTCCACGTACTCGGCCTTTTTCGGGTCGAACACCTTGATCGTCTTGCCTTCCTTGCGATAGAAGCCCGCGCCGGCCTTCTGGCCGAGCGCGCCCTTCTCAACCAGCGCCTTGAGCACCGGCGGGGTGGCAAAGTGCTCGGCAAACGGATCAATGCTCGCCGGCAGCGTGTCCTGCATGGTCTTGATGACGTGCGCCATCGTGTCCAGGCCCACCACGTCGGCGGTGCGGAAGGTCGCACTCTTGGCGCGGCCGAGCTTTGACCCCGTCAGGTCATCGACCACGTCATAGGCGATGCCGTACTTCTCGGCCTCCTTGATGGTGGCGAGCATGCCGAAGATGCCGACGCGATTGGCGATGAAGTTGGGCGTGTCCTTGGCGCGCACCACGCCCTTGCCCAGCGTGGAGGTCAAAAAGCTTTCGAGATCGTCGAGGATCTGCGGCCACGTGGCGGGCGTCGGAATGAGTTCGACCAGATGCATGTAGCGCGGCGGGTTGAAAAAGTGCACGCCACAAAAGCGCGCCTTCAACCCCGCGTCCATCACCTGCGACAGCGCTTCGATCGGCAGGCCCGAAGTGTTGGAGGCAAAAATCGCGTTCTCGCCGACAAATGGCGCCACCTTGCGATACAGGTCGTGTTTCCAGTCCATGCGCTCGGCAATGGCCTCGATGATCACGTCGCAGCCACGCAAGAGATCCAGGTGCTCTTCGTAATTGGCCGCCTCGATGAACTGCGCGTCATCCTTGTTGCCCAGCGGCGCGGGATTGAGCTTCTTGAGGTTCTCGATGGCCTTCAGGACGATGCCATTCCTGGGGCCGTCCTTGGCCGGCAGATCGAACAGCAGCACGGGCACCTTGGCGTTGACGCACTGGGCGGCGATCTGCGCGCCCATGACGCCGGCGCCGAGGACGGCGACCTTGCGGACGATGAAATTGGACATGTGTCTCCTCGAATCGTGATCCGTGATCTGTGATCCGTGATCCGTGTGCTTGCGCGGCCCGTCCTGTCGGCTCACGGCTCACGGATCACGGCCCTAAAACGCCTCGACAGGCAGTTCCATCAGGTTCTTCGCGCCCGAGCGCGCCGAGCGGATGTGATACGCGGTCTCCGGCAGCACGCGCTGGAAGTAAAAGCGCGCCACGATGAGCTTGTTCTTGTAGAACGGATCCACCTTCTCACCATCCGCCTTGACCCGCTCCAGCGCGACCTTGGCCATGCGCGCCCAGAAGTAGGCATACACGAGGTGACCCACCACGCGCAGGTAGTCCACCGCGGCGGCACCGGCCTCGTCCTGGTTGGCAAAGGCCTTCATGCCCAGTTCCATGGTGAGCTTGGTGACCTTGTCGCCGATGTCTGCCAGCGGCGTCACGAACTCGTTCATCTCGGTCGAGGTGCCATTTTCCTCGATGAACTCGGTCACGAGCTTGCCGAACTTCTTGAGCTTGGCGCCGTTGTCCATCAGCACCTTGCGGCCCAGCAGGTCGAGCGACTGGATGGCGTTGGTGCCCTCGTAGATCATGTTGATGCGCGCATCGCGCACGAACTGCTCCATGCCCCACTCGCGCACGTAGCCGTGGCCGCCAAACACCTGCAGGCACTGCGAGGCGCAGTTGAAGCCGTTGTCGGTCATGAACGCCTTCACGATCGGCGTCATGAGCGCCATCATGTCGGCGCCAAATTTCCGGTCCTCTTCGTCGCCGCCGTAGAACTGCTGGTCGGCCATCAGCGCAACCCAGTAGGCAAACGCGCGCCCTGCCTCGGCGTAGGCGCGTGCGGTCAGCAGCATCTTGCGCACGTCGGCGTGGTGAATGATCGGATCAGCCTGCTGGCCCGGCGACTTCACGCCAGACAGTGAGCGGCCCTGAATGCGGTCCTTGGCATACGCGGCCGCGTTTTGGTAGGCCACCTCGTTGATGCCCAGGCCCTGGACACCAACTCCCAGGCGCGCGCCATTCATCATCACGAACATGGCGTTCAGGCCCTTGTTGGGCTCGCCCACCAGCCACCCCAGCGCACCCTCCAGCACCATCTGACAGGTGGCGTTGGCGTTGATGCCCATTTTGTGCTCGATGCCACCACAGTAGATGCCATTGCGCTCGCCTACCGTCGCGCCTTCGCCCGCACCATTGGTCAGGAACTTCGGCACGATGAACAGCGATATTCCCTTGGTGCCCGCCGGCGCATCGGGCAGGCGCGCCAGCACCAGGTGCACGATGTTCTCCGCCATGTCGTGCTCGCCGGAGGAGATGAAGATCTTGTTGCCGGTGATCCGATAGGCACCCGGGCCAGCATCTGCCGCTGGTTCGGCCTTGGTCCGCAGCATTCCCAGGTCGGTGCCGCAATGCGGCTCGGTCAGGCACATGGTCCCGGTCCACTGGCCGCTCACCAGCTTGGGCAGATAAAGCGCCTTCTGCTCCTGCGAGCCGTGCGCCAGCAGGCACTCGTAGGCGCCGATGGTGAGCCCCGGATACATCGCCCAGGCCTGGTTGGTCGAGTACTGCATCTCGTAGAACGCGATCTGCAGCAGGTGCGGCAGCGCCTGCCCGCCGAACTCGTCTTCGGCGGCGAGCGCGCCCCAGCCCGCCTCGCGAAACTGCTGATACGCCTCCTTGAAGCCCTTGGGCGTCTTCACGCTGCGCGTGGCCGCGTCGTAGGTGCAGCCTTCCTCGTCGCCACTGCGATTGATTGGCAGCAGCACCTCAGCGCAGAACTTGCCTGCCTCTTCGACCACCTGATTGATGGTGTCGGCATCGACATCCTTGTAGCGGGGCATTCGCTTGATCTGCTCAACCGCGCCGAGCAGTTCGTGAAGCACGAACTGCTGGTCGCGCAGGGGGGGCGTGTAGATGGGCATATCACTCCTTCGTCGCTCGTGTACGCGAGCCTGCGGCTCGCACGTGCACTCGCTTCGCTTTGGTCAGAGGGTCGGTCTTCGGGCGGCCGGGCGACCGACCCTTTTTCAACTGCAACGAGCCGGCACCTTTGGTGCCGGCGGGACGGCTCGGCTGCGGCTTCGCCTGCGCCATCGGCTTGGCCCTGCGTCGCGTCGTTTGCAAGGACTGCTTTCCGGCAGCGGTGCCAAAACTGGCGAGCAGGCGAGCAAGTCCGGTGCGCGCACGCTTCAGGCTGTTGTTCGAGCGCAGCAGGCGTGCGTCCTGGTGGGCGGCGAGCATCAGGCCGTAGATCTCGAACACCAGTTGCTCGGCATCCGCGCCCTTGACGAGGTGGCCTTCGCCGCGCGCCTGCTCGATGGCTTCTAGCAGTTCGCCTTTCCAGCCGGTGACGATGCGCACCATGGCATCGTGCAGGCTGCCTTCGCGGTCGTCGTATTCAATGGCGCCGGCAATCATCAGGCAGCCGTGTTCCAGCTCCCGGTCGAGCACGTACAGCCAGTTCTCCAGCAGCGCCGCCAGGCGCGGCAGGCCGCGCGGCCGGTCGACCGCGGGCTTGAGCACATCGGCAATGAAGCGGCCGGCGTATTCGCTCAGCACCGCCAGCTGCAGTTCCTCGCGCGAGCCAAAGTGCGCGAACACGCCGCTCTTGCTCATCTTCAGCCCGTCAGCCAGCGCGCCGATGGTGAGCCCTTCAAGCCCGTCGCGCCCGGCAATGGCCAGCGCCGCATCAAGGATCGCTGCGCGCGTGGCGTCGCCCTTGCGGGGGCGCAGCGCATTGGGCAGCAGGGAGGGCAGGAGGGACATTGAAAGGCAGTGAGGTTGGGCCATGGCAGCGATGACAGGGCAGCAACAACGACGTCGGCAAGCCGCAGCATGCAGTCTGCAGACAACAAAAAGATGACGAACGTTCGATAAAAAACGAACGCTCGTACTATTTCCGAGGTTGGCAACCGCGTCAATCATGCAAATAGAGAGCGCCGACTATTGCTGCAGTGCAGTACGGCGACTTGAGGGCTCGGCACTGGCCATCCGCCCGCCCCGTCCACGTAATTGCGTCCACGCAACCTGGGAGCTGCGCCTAACGTGTCCACAGGCACGACAGCGTGCACAAGTGGCGTGCCCGGGACTGGGCCGCCCACCTCATTCGCGCGTGAGCGCCTGTATTGCTCAGCCCGGCACAGGTTCGATCGACCGGGCCAGGGGCGCGGCATGGTCGAGCGCTGCGCACTGCGCGGCGAGCGCGGCCGGGTCCACGCCATGGCCGGACTGCGCGCCGACGGCGCGATGAAACTCCTGCAGGAACGCGCGCAGTGACGATCGCAACGCGTCGTCGGCCAGCCCGGCACCCAAATCGGGCAGGAGCAGCAGTCGCAGCCATGTCGCCGGTGCCTGCCCCGGCGCAAGCGCCGGCTGCATGTAGTCGAAGTTGAGCACCTGTGCGCCCAGGCGGGAGAAGAAGCCGAGCCGGGTGCGGGCGGCGGCGACCGCGACGTCCGCCGCTCCGGCCGCGGCCAGCAGCGGCGGCCACTCGACTTCGGCGAGCAAGGCGCGCGGCGGGGTGATTGCCGCACAGGCGTCGAGCGCCGCGCGCAGCAGTGCACGACCATGGCCGCGGTGGCGCTGGCCGGGCCGATCGAGCACGTACAGGTAGGTCGCCAGAACGCAAGCACTGTCTCGATAGAGCTCCGCCGCGGCGCCGCCACGCACATCGTCCTGGGCATCGACCATCAGCGCGATGCGCAGCACGGGCTCGGGCGGCGGCGCGCCGCGGATCCGCGCGCGCCAGAGCGACGGCGGCTCGGCCTCGTCGCCGTCAAACGTGTTGCGATAGCCATCGGCAAACCCGGCGAGCAGACGGTCGAAACGCGCGGGCTCGCGTTGTGCGAACGCGGGGTCCAGCGTCAGGAGGGACAGGTCGCCCGCTTGCATCGCGCTACCGACCATTGCCGCAGCCATGGGTCACTAGGCCGGGCAAGCGCCACCGACGCGCAACGGCGTTGCCGCAGAGGTTGAGTCCGGCGGACCGTAGGCCTGCGCGAAGTTGAAGGCCGACGGACTCGGTCCCTCCGCGCGCAGCCGCTCCAGCCGCGCGACCGCCTCCTCCAGGGTCGGCCTGTGCCCGACCGGCACCCACCACAGGACCATGTGCGCCACTTTCAAACGGTCGAACCACTCGCGCCGGCGCCGCATGATCTCCACGTGCACGGAGCGGTAGACATACTGGGACAGTGCGGCCACGTCGGCCCACACCGACAGGTTGACGAGCACGTTGTGGCCGAGAGGGCGGAAGGCGGTGGCATCGCCGCCATCCTGCAACCGCCACACATAGCCTGGGGACGGCTCGGCCAGTGCATTGATGCGTTCGAGGTTGGCGACGAAGTCCGCCAAGTCGGGTGAGTCCAGCGGCGACTTCATCTCGGCTACGTTCAACTGAGCGAGTTGATTCACGTCTTGTTCTCCGTCGTTTGGAATCGATCCTGCGCCTCGCACAACTATAGATGCGCAGACTTTCGCGCACGGCGCGCGGGCGCAGGCCGGCTGCTCGGCTGCTGTGCCTTGCTTTCACCAGCAAATGCCTGCGCGAGATGCTCGACGAACAGCCGCACCTTGGCCGACAGATGACGCCGGCTCGGGTACACCGCCCAGATGTCGCCGCCACCGCCTTCGTACTGCGGCAGCACACGCACCAGCGCGCGTGCCTGCATGGCCTGCGCCACATGAAAGTCGGTCTCGAGCACGATGCCCTGGCCGGCTTCGGCGGCAGCCACCAGGACCTGACCGCTGTTGGCATGCAGGCTGCCATGCGCCTTGACCTCGATGAGGCGGCCATCGGGCGCGCGCAACGACCACAGGCGCGGCGTGCGCGAGTAGGCATAGGTCAGCAGGTCATGTTGCGCGAGGTCGGCCGGCGTGCGCGGCGTGCCGCGCCGCTTGAGGTAGGCGGGTGACGCGCAAAGCACGAGGCGCATCTCGCCCAGCTTGCGTGCCACCAGCAAATCACTGCCGATCATGCCGATGCGGATCGCCAGGTCAAAGCCTTCTTCAACGAGGTCGACCACCCGGTCCGACACCACGACCTCGAAGCGCACCTCCGGATGCTGCGCATGAAACTGCGCCATCGCGGGCGCCAGCCGCTGCACGGCAATCGCGTGCGCGCAGGTGATCTTCAGCACGCCGCGCGGCGAGGCCGCGCTGGAGCTCGCCAGCGTCTCGGCTTCGTCAAGGTCGGCCAGCATCTGCACCGCGCGCTCGTAAAAAGCCTGGCCGCTTTCGGTCAGCGAGAGCTTGCGCGTGGTGCGGTTGAGCAGGCGCGCGCCCAGATGCGCCTCCAGGTCGGCCACGCGCTGCGATAGCGCAGAGGTCGACAGGTCCAGGCTGTGTGAGGCGCGCACGAAGCTGCCCTGCTCCACCACACGCACGAACGCCTCCATTGCTGCGAGCCGATCCATGGACGACCTCTCTCGTCTACATTGACCGCTTTCCGCGGACAATCAATTCTCCTACGGGATCTATATTCGAACGCAGGCGGCTAATAGAGTGCCGATCATGCGAAGCGCGACGCGCGACCGCAATCGATCCAAGCACTCAAACGCACGCACCACATTCAGGAGCCCGACATGATTGATGCCCGCACTGCCCCCTACGCCGCACTGACCTTGCGCGTGAGCCTTGGCGTGATGTTCATTGCGCACGCTTTGCTCAAGCTGTTCGTCTTCACCTTGCCCGGCACCGTGGGCTTCTTCCAGTCACACGGCCTGCCCGGCGTGCTGGCCTATGTGGTGTTCGCCGCCGAACTGGTGGGCGGTGGGCTGCTCGTGCTGGGTGTGCAGACACGCGTGGTGGCACTCGCGCTGATCCCGATCCTGCTGGGTGCCACGTGGGCGCACGCGGGCAACGGCTGGGTCTTCAATGCGCCCAAGGGCGGCTGGGAGTACCCGCTGTTTCTGACGATTGCGACCGCCGTGCAGGCGCTGCTCGGTGATGGCGCCTATGCGCTGCGGCCC
>JBIIZX010000418.1:0-3502 GCA_044346055.1 Burkholderiaceae bacterium
CCGCGCGCCAGCGGTGCGGTGGTCGAGGACGACCGGATCTATGTGCTGACGCCGCAAGGGCGTGTGGTCGAGCTGCCGGCGGCCGCCACGCCGGTGGACTTCGCTTACCACGTGCACACCGAGCTCGGACATCGCTGCCGCGGCGCGCGCGTCGACGGCGCCATGGTGCCGCTGCAGACCCGGCTGCACACGGGCCAGACGGTCGAGATCGTGGCGGCCAAGAGCGGTGGGCCCAGCCGCGACTGGCTCAACACCGAGCTCGGCTACCTGGCCAGCGCGCGCTCGCGCGCCAAGGTGCGGCAATGGTTCAACGCGCTGGAGCTGGAGCAGGCGACAAGCGCCGGCCGCGTCCTGGTCGACAAGGAACTGGCGCGCCTGGGCAAGACCGCCGTGAAGCTGGACGACCTGGCGCGGCGACTGGGTTTTGCCAATGTCGACGAGCTGTGCGTGGCCGCGACCAAGGAAGAGTTCAGCCTGCGCTCGATCGAGCAGGCGCTGGTGGCACCGGATGCGCCGGTGGAGGAGGCGCCCCCGGCCGCGCTGCAGCGCCTGCGGGCGCCGACCATCGGCAAAGGCAGCGTGCTCGTGGTGGGAGTCGATTCGCTCCTGACCAACCTGGCGCGCTGCTGCCGGCCGGTGCCGCCCGACGAGATCGTCGGCTTTGTCACCCGCGGCAAGGGCGTGTCGATCCACCGCGCCCAGTGCGTCAACGCGCAGGCGCTGTCGCTGCGCCAGCCCGAGCGACTGATCGAGGTGACATGGGGCAGCGGCCCCGGCAGCTATCCGGTGGACGTGTTCGTGGTTGCACATGATCGGCAAGGGCTGCTGCGCGACGTCTCGGAGGTCTTTGCGCGCGAGAAGCTCAATGTCATCGGCGTGAACACCAGCAGCGCGCGCGGCCAGGCCATGATGCAGTTCACCATCGAGGCCAGCGATGCGGGCGCGGTGCGGCGGGCGCTGGCCCAGGTGGGCGAGGTCGAGGGCGTGGTGTCGGCGCGGCGTCGCTGAGGCTCGCGTGCCCTACTGGTTGCGGGTCGATCTGCGTTCGATGTGCGGTCGAAGTACGGTCAACGTGCGGTCAAGGCGCCAGCGGCGCACGCCTTGGCTGATAGGCGACGTCGCTCATGTATTATCTGCGCCCTGCTATTGAAGCAGGCGCGTAGCTCAGCTGGTTAGAGCACCACCTTGACATGGTGGGGGTCGTTGGTTCGAGTCCAATCGCGCCTACCAATGATCAAGTTGTTGATGCACAAGGCACCATCCACGGTTGCAACAGCACACCGGGAAATGACGATGGCGATGTTCCGAACTTCGTACTCCGGCAGTTGAATCGGCCCGGACGAGTTCGCCCTTCGTTTTCCTATCGAAAGAAAGTGCGGCCTCGACCGCACTTTTTTTTTGCTGGAGACACAAGATGATTTCAGTGCAACTGCCCGACGGCTCCAAGCGGTCGTTCGAGCAACCCGTGAGCGTGGCCGAGGTGGCCGCATCCATCGGCCCCGGGCTGGCCAAGGCCGCCCTCGCAGGCAAGGTGGACGGCCAACTGGTCGACACATCGTTCGTGCTCGACCGTGATGCCCAATTGGCGATCGTCACCGACAAGGATGCCGACGGCCTGGATGTGATTCGCCATTCCGCGGCGCACCTGCTGGCCTATGCCGTCAAGGACCTCTTTCCCGATGCACAGGTGACGATCGGCCCGGTGATCGAGAACGGGTTTTACTACGACTTCTCGTACAAGCGCCCCTTTACGCCCGACGACCTTGAGGCGATCGAGAAAAAGATGACGGAGCTCGCCCGCAAGGACGAGAAAGTCACGCGCGAGGTGTGGAGCCGCGATGACGCGGTCAAGTTCTTCGAATCGATTGGCGAGAAGTACAAGGCCGAGATCATTGCCTCGATCCCCAGTGCGGAGAACATCTCGCTGTATCGCGAAGGTGACTTCATCGACCTGTGTCGCGGACCGCATGTGCCCAGCACGGGCAAGCTCAAGACGTTCAAGCTGATGAAGCTGGCCGGCGCCTACTGGCGCGGTGACAGCAAGAACGAGATGCTGCAGCGGATCTACGGCACGGCCTGGGCAAAGAAGGAAGACCAGGACGCCTACCTGAAGATGCTCGAGGAGGCCGACAAGCGCGACCACCGCAAGCTGGGCCGCGAGCTCGACCTCTTTCACTTCCAGGAGGAAGCGCCGGGCCTGGTGTTCTGGCACCCCAAGGGCTGGGCGATCTGGCAGTCCATCGAGCAGTACATGCGGCAGGTCTACCGCGACACCGGCTACAAGGAAGTCAAGGCGCCGCAGATCCTCGACCGCTCGCTGTGGGAGGCCTCGGGCCATTGGGACAAGTACAAGGACAACATGTTCACGACGGAGTCGGAGAACAGGTACTACGCCCTGAAGCCGATGAATTG
Source organism: Burkholderiaceae bacterium (assembly GCA_044346055.1). Classification (GTDB taxonomy): domain Bacteria; phylum Pseudomonadota; class Gammaproteobacteria; order Burkholderiales; family Burkholderiaceae_F; genus JALHMQ01. The sequence goes on from JBIIZX010000418.1 coordinate 2,413, forward strand.
TCCCGGGCACATTCAGATCTACAAGTCCGACCTGCGCAGCTACCGTGACCTGCCGCTGCGCTACGGCGAGTTTGGCCAGTGCCACCGCAATGAAGCCTCCGGCGCGCTGCATGGGCTGATGCGCGTGCGCGGCTTCACGCAGGACGACGGGCACATTTTCTGCACAGAAGACCAGATCCAGGCCGAGTGCGTGGCCTTCACGGCGCAGTTGCACCGCGTTTACGCCGACTTCGGGTTCACGGAAGTGCAGTACAAGGTCGCCACGCGGCCGGCCCTGCGCATCGGCGCCGACGAGTCGTGGGACAAGGCCGAGCACGCGCTGATGGAATCGCTGCGCGCGTCCGGCGTGGAGTTCGAGGTCTCGCCGGGCGAAGGGGCGTTCTACGGTCCGAAGATCGAGTACCACCTGAAGGACGCCATCGGCCGCACCTGGCAATGCGGGACGATGCAGGTCGACTTTTCCATGCCCGGCCGGCTTGGCGCCGAGTACGTCGCCGAGGACAACACACGCAAGGTGCCGGTGATGCTGCATCGGGCGCTGGTAGGGTCGCTCGAGCGCTTTATCGGCATCCTCATTGAAAACCATGCTGGGGCCATGCCGCCCTGGCTGGCGCCGGTCCAGGTGGCGGTCGCCTGCATCTCGGAGCACCAGTCGGCCTACGCCGAGGCTGTTGTCGAAAAGCTGAAAAAACAAGGCTTTAGGGCCGAAGCGGATTTGCGGAACGAAAAGATCACCTATAAAATTCGCGCCCTCGCTTTGCAAAAACTCCCTTACATCCTCGTGGTTGGGCAGAAGGAGATGGAGGAGATGCAAAGCGGGCAGGTGGCCGTGAGAGCCCGTGGTGGGGTCGATCTGGGGGCAATGGCCCTCGACCGGTTTGCCCAGCGCTTGTCTGATGACATCGCTGCGCGACGCGACGTTGGCCCCACGGCTTAATTTCTAGCAACTGGAGTCCATCACCATCGCTCAGGAACGTTCACACCGCTTGAACCGCGAAATTGGCGCGCTCGATGTGCGCGTCATCGGCGTCAACGGCGAAGCACTGGGGGTCATGCGCACGCTCGAGGCGCTGCGCCTGGCCGAAGAAGC
>JBIIZX010000419.1:0-3499 GCA_044346055.1 Burkholderiaceae bacterium
GTCGACAGGCACTCCACGTCGAAACCTGTCAGCCACATGGCGCACACCACGGCCACGCGGAAGCGGTGTTTCGGGTCCTTGTAGGCGGTCTCCACATCCACCCGCTTGCTGTCGGGCGTCTCGAAGCCCTGCTTCATCAGCGCCCGGTGCGGAATGATGTCGAAGCCCCACTGCTTGAACTCGGCCACTTCACCCTGGGCCTCGCTCACGATCAGCCCGAGGATGGTCTCGTCCAGCCACTGCGCCTGTGCCAGCAGGCGGTCGCGCTGGGCGTGCAGCAGCTGGCGTTCATCGGCGTCCGTGGTGGCGGCGATTTCGGCCTGCTTGTGGTCGGCAGTCAGCCGCACTTTGTCTGCCTTCGCCAGCCACAGCGGCTTGATCATGGCCAACATGCGCGCGCAGGTCACCTTGTCGATGCACACCAGCAGCGCCTTGCCTGCTTCCCACCGCGCCGCGCAGTGCTCGACGAAGTCGTTCGCGATCTTCAGCAGCCGGTCGTCTGCCGTGATGACTTCATAGTCCTTGCCCAGCAGCTTCTGCAGCTTGGCTTGCTGGCCGCTGTCCAGATCGGCCGCTTCGATGGCGGCTGCGATCTTCTCGTTCAGGTCCTTGCGCGCCACACCCAGCTTTTCGCCGCGGTTCTCGTACACCAGCTTCACCGTCGCGCCGTCTTCCTCAGACCGCTTGAAGTCGTAGCGCGAGACGTAGCCGCCGAAGATGCGCTTGGTGAGGTTGTCGTTCTTGAAAAGCGGCGTGCCGGTGAAGCCGATGAACGCCGCGTTGGGCAGCGCGATGCGCATGTTGCGGGCCAGCCTGCCGGCCTGCGTGCGGTGCGCCTCGTCCGAGATCACGATGATGTCGTCGCGCTCGCTGTAGGGCTGGTCGGGCGCCACGTCCTGGTTGAACTTGTGGATCAGGCTGAAGACGTAGCGGTGGTTCTGGCCCAGCAGCCCCCGCAGCGCCTCGCCTGACTCAGCCCGCGGCGTGCTGGGCGGCACCACGCCGCAGCCGACGAAGGTCTTGTAGATCTGGCTGTCCAGATCGTTGCGGTCGGTCATCAGCAGGAAGGTGAAGTTGCCTGGCACCGTGCGCCGCACCTTCTCGGCAAAGAACAGCATCGAGTACGACTTGCCGCTGCCCTGTGTGTGCCACACCACGCCCAGGCGCCCCAGGTCGGGGTGGGTGCGCTCGATGAGCATGATCTCCCTCGGTGCCCGGCCGGGCCCGGCTGCGTCAGCGGCATGCACCACAGCCAGCGACGACTGATTGGCGGCGTCACCCATCGCTTCGGCGTCTACTGCAGAGGGCTCGGCCAACGGAATCGTCACCACCCGGTGGCGCATGCGCTCGCCTGGCGGAAACTGAGCCTTCAGCTCCTCTTGCCGCACCACTGCTGCCACGGCCCGGTTGACGCCCATCACCTGGTGGTTGCGCGCCACCACCTTGCGTACCGCGCCGGCCCGGCTCTCGTCGAAGACGATGAAGTTCTCGAGCAGGTCTAGCAGCCGGCTGCGAGCCAGCATGCCGTTCAGCAGCACCTCGGCCGCCACGCTGCCCTTATCGGTTTCTTCCAGCCGTTTCCACTCGGCGTAGTGATCCCAGCTGCTGGTGACGGAGCCATAGCGCGCCGCGTGGCCGTTGCTCACCACGATGAAGGCGTTGTGGTGAAAGACGTGCGCGATGACGTTTTCGTCCAGGTAGTCCTTCAGGTTGCCTTCGTAGGCGGCGCGCACGTTCACGTACACCGCCTTCAACTCGATGAACACCAGCGGCAGGCCGTTGACGAAGCACACCAGGTCGGCGCGGCGGTTGTAGCGGGGTGTGCGCAGGCCGGTGATCTTGAGCTCGCGTACCGCGAGGAAGCGGTTGTTCAGCGGCTCACGGAAATCGATCACCCGCGCTTGCGTCTGGAGCAACTGCCCGTCTGCGTCGCGCCAGCGCACCGGCACGCCATCGCGCAGCAGTGCGTGGAAGCCCCGGTTGTGCTGCACCAGCGAGCGCGTGGGGTCATGCTGCGTCAGCGCCACCACTGCATCGTCGATGGCCGCTGGCGGCAGTTCCGGGTTCAGCCTCACCAGCGCCGCCCGCAGGTCGCGCACCAGCACCACGTCGCGCGTGTCCTTGCGGCCGAGCGTGCCGTCGGGGCCGAAGGTCTCGTGGTTCCAGGCGTAGACGCTTTCCCAGCCCAGCGTGTTTTCCAGGTGGTCGGCAAAGGTGGCCTGCACCAGGCGGTCTTCGCTGTTGATGTCGGTGTAGGCCATGGGAGTGCGCGCTCAGTACGAGCCGCACGGGGCCGTGCGATCACCCCGCCTTGCGCCCGCGGCCTCTGCAACGAAGACCCCGCGCGAGTTAGCCTTGCCTGACATTGCTCCCCCCGGTCTGGTAGATCGATCTCCTTGCCGCGCCCTGTCGGGTCATCTGGCAAGGCCGCGGGCTAAAGGACAGCTCGGCCGCGGCTCACGGACATGCGTCAGCGAGTGTCCTTTACTTTCATCAAGCAAATCAACCACTTGCACCGATGGGCCATGAGCGGCTTCACTGCCCCGTGGCCGATTCGCCGGCGGTTTGGCCTTTAGAGCCCAGCCGATAGCGCCGCCAGCGCTTCTCGCCGGCATGGCCGACTTGCCCCAAGGTCGTGAGTTCGTCCAGAGCTCGCTTGATGGTCTTCATCGAGAGCTCGGGCCCCACACGCCGGTTGATGTCGGAACTGGCCGAATCCGGGTAGCGCGCCAGGTCTTCCAGGATCAGCGCGCGCAGCCGGTGCGGCTCGATGCGCGCCAGCGTGGTCAGCGTCGGCACCTTGGCGCCGCGCAGCAGTGCCGGTTCGACGAAGTAGCGCGTGGCCTTGGTGCGCCCTTTACTGTGCACCAGTTCCAGCGCCAGCAGTCGCCCCAGCCAGGGCTTCAGCGCGTCGGCGTCGGCCACTTCCACCTGCTTGCACAGGGCCCGTGCCGTCAAGCCATCGGCCTGCGCCAGGATGCCCAGCGTGATGCGCTCGCGCTGGCTCAGCTGGAAGCGCTGGTCGGCACTGTCGATCAGCGCGATGACCTGCGGCTTGACGATGCGCCGCATCACGGTGACGGTGACCGAATCGATGCCCTCGGTGGGCACCGGCGGCGGCCGGCCGCTGGCCAGCAGCCGCTCGTACATCAGGTCGAAGCCGCTGCCCTCGCGCTCCATCAGCCCCAGGTCGTGGAACACGCGGGCCAGGCCGTCGTTGCGGCGGCGGCTGTCGTGCAGGATGGTCTGCGGCGTCACGCCCAGCGGCAGCCGGCCGGCGTTCACCACTTCCAGCCGGTCGGGGTGCAGGTTCAGGAAGATGTCGCCGCGCTGGGTGTAGGGCCGGTGCACCAGTGCGTTCACCAGCAGTTCCCGCAGCACCTTCTCGTCAAAGGCCGGCACGCTGCGCCGGTACAGGCCCTCGGGCAGCTCGTAGGTTTCGCGGAAGTCGGGCACGCCCTGCCAGACGGCGTCCACCAGCTCCAGCGGCGACAGGCCG
>JBIIZX010000421.1:0-3495 GCA_044346055.1 Burkholderiaceae bacterium
CTGGCGCTGCCACGGAAGGCATCGCCAGGCTCAGCAGGAAGGCCGCAGCGATGTGCTCGCGGGCTACCGACTACGGGTCACCACGGTAGTGCGCGACTACGGGATGCTTGCGCGCGACCAGGCACCGTCGGACTCGCAAAGCGCGCTAATCTGACATCCATGAGTACGCCCCACGAACCTCGCCTGGCCAGAGTGGCTGCCATCGTGGCCGACCCGGCGCGCTCTCGCATGCTGGCCTACTTGCTGTCCGGCGAATACGCCAGCGCGAGCGAACTAGCAAAGACCGCATCGGTGACACCGGCCACCGCAAGTGGGCACCTGGGCCAGTTGCTGGATGCTCGATTCGTTGTCTGCGAGCCCAAGGGCCGTCACCGGTATTACCGGCTGGCTGATGCCGAGGTGGCACACGCCCTGGAGGCCCTTGCGCTGATCGCGGAGCGCGATGGACACGACCGCGCGTGGGCCCATCCTGAGCGCAAACGCCTGCGCTTTGCGCGATGCTGCTACGGGCACTTGGCGGGGCAATTGGCGGTTACGGTGTTCGATGTACTTCAGCGCGAAGAACGCATGACATCGGCGACCGACGGCTACGAACTGACCGAAGCTGGAATACAGTGGCTCCAAGGTCTGGGGATGAATCCGGGTTCGCCGAGTGGACGGCGCCGATTCGCGTACCGCTGCCTGGATTGGTCAGAACGCCGCGATCACCTCGCGGGCCAATTGGCAGACGAGATCTACCAGCACTTCACCAAGGCAGGATGGCTGCGCCGCGCTGCCGGTCGCGCCGTGGAAGTCACCGACAGTGGCGAGCAGGAACTGCTGCCTCGCTTGAGCGCAGACGCCACCTGAGACCGTGGTGATCGCCACGATGGTTCGGCGATGCAGGGACTCGCTGGTGCCCTCGGATCAGTCTCGCGACTCGGCGGTCCGCTTTGTGGCGTCGCATCGACCGTCGCCAGCGCACGGTAGGGACCGTTCGCAGGCGGCCACCGTCTGAATGCGCCCGGGACACGTCGAATCGGACACTGGAGGTGGCCTCTTCGCCACGCTGCAATGCAGATCTCGACGACGCACGGTGCGGCATGACACAACGACCGCCGGCTCGTACCCATCTCTCGACAACCTGGATCGAACCATGCAACACCTCAATCTCGCTGAGAACGACCCACTTGAGGATTTTCAAACACGCGAGATCACGATCGACGGATTGACCAAGCGCGTGTACGTGGCTGGCAGTGGGCCAGCTGTGATCGTCATGACGGAGATGCCCGGCATCAGCCCGCACGTCGCCCGGTTCAGCCGTTGGGTTCGCGACGCCGGATTCACGGTCTACATGCCATCGCTGTTCGGCCGCGATGGTGAAGTGGCTACGACGGAAGAGGGCATGCAGGTGATGCAGCGTGCCTGCGTCAGTGCGGAATTCAGGGCCTTTGCCAACAAGAAGGGACCGAACCAGGCGAGCCCGGTTACCCAGTGGTTGCGCGCCTTGGCTCGCTTGGCCCACGGCGAGTGCGCGGGCCCCGGGGTTGGCGCCATCGGCATGTGCTTTACCGGCAACTTCGCGCTGACGATGATGCTGGAACCGTCAATGCTGGCGCCCGTGCTCTCACAACCATCCCTGCCCTTCGACGACCCGGCAGGGCTCGAGATCGGGCCGGAGGACCTGAAAGCCGTGCGAGACAGGCTGCAGCGCGAGGATCTGAGTGTTCTGGCCTATCGCTTCGAGGGCGACCGGTACTGCAAGGCTGAGCGCTTTGCCGCCTATGCCTCTGCGTTGGGAGACCGGTTCGTGGCTCGCATCCTTCCGGACACTGCAGCCAGCAAGACAGGCCTGTCGCCCTTCTTCGAGAAGGTGGTTGCCAGTCCGCACAGCGTTGTCACCGCACACCTGATCGACGAAGCGGGACAACCGACGATTGCTGCGCGGGACGAGATCCTGAGCTTCTTCAAGCAACGTCTCCTGTAGCGCCTGGGCCTGGGGCGATGGACCGCCCGTACTTCTGCTGCATGGATGGGAGAGCCACGCCGGCCACCTGGCAGGATTCGTGCAGCCGCTGCTTCAGGCGGGCTTCAGGGTCTACGCACTGGACGCACCGGGGCACGGTCAGTCAGAGGGGACAGCAACGGACGCCGTCGACTTCGGCCGCGCTGTGCTGAGCGCGGTGGAATCACTGGGCATGCCACGCGCCATCATCGGACATTCGGGGGGCTCCGCCGCAGCGCTCTTCGCCTTCAGTCGCGGCGTCACCGTTCATGCCAGCGTTCACCTGGCAGGTCCGTCGTCGATGGAGCGGGTGCTGCGCCGCGGCTGCGTGTCAGCGAGCCTCGACGCGGCCGCCACACAGCAGGTTCTCGACAAGATGGCAGACCAGATCGGTGAACCGCTTGCGGTCATGGACCTGGAGCAGCTGCGGCCAGGCCTGCGACATCGCGCCCTGATCCTGCAAGATGCCGAGGACCTGGAGATTCCATTCTCGGAGAGCGTGGCACTCTCACAGACCTGGCACGGGTCAACGCTGGAGGCCGTCGCGCGTCTAGGCCACCGGCGAATCCTCCGAGCGCCCCTTGTGGTGGAACGCTCCGTCGCATTCTTGGCGAATCAAGGCACCAACCCATGATCAAAGACTTGCGCGCACCCTGGGGCGCGCAGTTGCCTGAGCCGGCAAGCTGGCATCGTCCCGTGAGCCCATGCCAACGTGGTGCGAGCTATGGCGTGGCGATGGCAGACATTGGGCGGAATCGACTGGGGCTGGCACCTGCGACCCGCAACATCAACCGGCGCAGTGCGGTCGCGTCCTGATACCCCACCGCGCTGGCCACCTGCTCCACCGTCATCCGGCTCGATTCCAGCAACGTTCTTGCCCGCCGCTGCCGAACGCTCTGCAAGAGTGCCATGGGGCTCTTGCCGGTAGCGCGCTTCACGTGCCGCGCCAGAGTTCGCTCGGACATACAGAACTCTCGCGCGAGTTCTCCGACCGATGGCAAGTCCGGCAGGGCTGACTCCACGCGTGCTGCTAGGCGGCCAATCAGGTCATCACCGTTGGCATACACCTCGGGCACGATGAAAGGAGCCTGGGCCTGCCGGCCATCGATCAACAGTGCACGCGACACAGCGTCTGCCAACACGTTGCCCGACAGGCTGCGCAACAGGTGCAGCATCAAGTCGGTCTGCGCGAAGGCAGCACCAGCGGTCACCACAAGGCCATCGGCACACACCATTCGATCTGCATCGACGTGGCAGTCAGGCGCAAGTCTCTGAAGTTCCTTGGCGAGCCACCAAGCGGTGGTTGCGCGTTTGCTTGCCAGCAGGCCAGCAGCTTGCAGCACGAACACACCGGAGCACGAGGCGGCCACGCGTCCCCCAGCCATGGCATGGTGCCGTATGGCCTCGACGGCAACTTTCGTATCTGCGCGAGCAAAACACTGATGAATGGCCTTCGGGCTGTCCAGCCCCAAACCGGGGACGATCCAAAGCGAGCCGTCTGCGTCGGCACG